>CAYPDN010000197.1:0-7614 GCA_964409445.1 uncultured Granulosicoccaceae bacterium | reverse complement strand
TCTGCAACACCCAGATAGCTTTCCCTGTCAGGCTTGTAGGCCTTAAACACTTCGGCGGAGAGAATGAGATCCCAGGGGAGCCCTGCATGTTTAGCCATATTAGCCAGCAACGCAAGATTGCCGTTGGATAAAGTGCAAATAGAGTAAGCAGATTTCAAATTCTGCAATCCTTCGACTACATCTGGCCATGGGTCTAAACGGTGCCAGACCGCATTAAGCTGAACTCTGCATGCCTCATCAAGCTGCAATCCGTAATCATCAATCACCTGATCAAGAATCATCCGATGCAGCGCATCTATTTTTGTCCAGCCAAGTTCACCGGAACGTACGCGCTGCATTGCGGGTTGATATCCCTCACGCCACGAGCGCGCAAAATCAGCCGCATCAACTGCAAGCCCGAGTGTTTTTACTTCTCTGCAGATTGAGCCATGCCAGTCAACCACGGTACCGAACACATCAAAGGCAAGCACCTCAATCTCAATACTGATACCAGACACCGATATTCCTCCGTTAACTTTGACTGCACATAGATTTCTTTTGTGTCAGGTGGTGTCAGGAAAGAATCGGGTCACGCCCGCTCTCTATCATGTGGTCAAGATAGTCAATCCGATCCTGTCCCCAGAAAACTTCTTTTTGGTAGACATAAGCAGGCGCGCCGACAACATCCAGATCAATCGCTTCCTGAGAGTTGGCGTTGCGAATTTCTGCAATAGCTGGATCTTTGGAATCAGAAACTATTGACGTGCCGTCAAAGCCCGCTTTGTCCAGCAGTTCTGCGAGTACTGCCTCGTCCGCAATCTGGCGGTCCTGACCCCAGAGTGCTTCACCAACACTTGCTAAAAAAGGACCTGGGTCTTTGCCTTGTTGCGATAACAGAATACAGCAACAGTCAGCTCGTTCCGGGTTAGCCGGAAAACTGTCCGGCTGGGCAATTACTTCCAGACCGTGGTAGTGACCAATACGTTGTAATTCGATTAGCCGGTAGCGTTGTCGCATAGGAGGCCGCTGCGGAGGTGCAACACCGCCGGATACTTTCCATACTTCCATCAAATTTACAGGCTTGTATCGAATCTCTTTTTTGTGCTTCGCAGCAACTTCACAAAACGGCTTTTGCCCGAACCAGGTAAATGGTGAAGTAGAGGTATAGAAGTAATCAATGTGGCTTGCCATAACTCTGATCCGTTTTCGATTTCCTTATCATCCTGTTACCCGGACAAGATTGCAAGCCTGCTCCTGACGAACAGGCAAGGTATACGCAGCAAGTACCTTCAGATTCAGCAATTAACAAAATTTTATCTGTATTCCACATACACTGGCACATACACAGGCACTGGTTGTCAACACTACTTGCACATAATTTACATCTGTTTTAACGCGCCATATCTATCGGGAACAGGTGCGAGTTACTACATGCTCACAGGGCAGATATATCAAGTCTTATAATAAATTAAACCTACAGGCGTTCTCTGGATCAAGAGGAAGAGAGTGCAACATTGAATTGTTAAACAGAAAAGCCTGCCAACTTGGTTTCAAGGTACTCCTGCAGACCTTCGCGCGCGCCCTCGCGCCCAAGTCCACTTTCTTTCATACCGCCGAACGGTGCTGCGGCACTGGTGGGGTTAATATCGTTAACACCAATAATGCCGAAGTTTAATTGCTCAACAGTACGAAATGCTTTGGCAAGATCTTTGGTGTAAACGTAAGCGGCCAATCCATAATGTGTGTCATTGGCCATGGCGATGATGTCGTCATTATCATCAAAAGCTATTACTGCTGCGACTGGACCAAATGTCTCTTCGCGGTAGATCAGCATAGAATCGTTAACACCAGCCAATACCGTCGGTGAATAAAAGTATCCATTACCAAACGCATCACCCGTCAGCCGCTCTCCACCACAAAGCAAATCAGCACCGTTGTGGCAAGCGTCATGGACCTGGTTTTCTATTTTTTGAATGGCTTTTTCATTGACCAGCGGACCAATTGCAACTCCCTCATCTGCACCATTGCCAACACGCATTTTTTCGATGCGTGATGTGAGCGTGGCAACAAACTCCGACAGGATATTTTTATGTACAAAAATCCGGTTAGGACAAATGCACGCCTGTCCGGTATTTAAAAACTTCACCAGACTCGCGCCTTTCGCTGCATGCACCGGATCAGCATCTTCATATACAATAAATGGCGCGTGCCCGCCAAGCTCCATCGATACGCGCTTCAACTGAGGTGCTGCATCACGTGACAGCATTTTCCCAACCGCTGTAGATCCGGTAAAGGTCAGCTTGCGAACAAATGGGTGTTCGCAAAAAACTTTTCCGACAGGTGCGGGGTTTGACGTCGTCACCAGATTAATAACACCTTTCGGCACACCTGCTTCTGCAAGCAGCTTAAATACAGCGATTGCACACAGGGGTGTTGCCTCGGCGGGTTTCAATACCACCGTACAACCGGCTGCAAGCGCCGGTGCCAGTTTGCGAGTCAACATAGAGATCGGGTAGTTCCAGGGTGTTATAGCGGCCACCACTCCAACTGGCTGATGCTGCACAATAAACCGCTGATCAGGTCTTGCCGATGGAATAGTTTCGCCGTAGGAGCGCTTCGCTTCTTCAGCGAACCAAAGCAAAAAATCTGCTGCATACTGCACTTCATTGGCAGACGCTTTTAGCGGTTTACCCTGCTCGCTTGTCATCAGTGCAGCAAGCTCTGATTTGCTATCGAGCATTAGCTGCCAGGCACGATAAAGAATCGCAGATCTGCTGTGTGCGGTTGTCCTGGACCAATCTGCAAAAGCCACGTGGGCCGCTTCAACAGCGCGGTTGGCATGGCTCTGATCGCCATCGACAACCCGGCCAATCACCTCACCAGTCGCAGGATTTAATACATCAAAGGTTTTTTCACTATCGAGCCACTGGCCATCGATATACATATATTGTCAACTTATGCGGAAGGTAAACCGCAAGTCTACAACACCATCGCGCAAAATAGAGGACGACGACCTCATCCTATTTTACAGGCAATAAGTTAGTTTCTGAGCTTTTCACCTTTCGGATCAAACGGTGGATCGTCAAGCAATCTCGCGTGGTGTGGCAAACCGAGCACCGCAACATCAAACTCCGCACCACTTTTAACGAACTCGGTTTTAATAAAACAAAGTGCCAGTGATTGCTTGACCGTATGGCCATAGGCACCGGAACTGACGCGGCCGACTGGCGTGCCGTCTTTGGTAAAGATCGATTCACCACCTGATGCATCAGCGTTGGTAACGTCAATCGATAACAAAACCAGCTTCTCACGCGGTTCTGACTTTTGTAATTCAGCCCAGACTTCTTTGCCAAGAAACTCGGGCTTATCCATTTTAATGAGTCGCTCGAGACCGACTTCGTGAGGCCAGTACTCCGGTGAGTATTCGCGACCCCAGGAGCCGTAGCCTTTTTCAACACGTAAACTCAACAATGAACGCCCACCAACCAATCGCAGCCCGTACGACTCACCCTCTTTCATCAATGCATCGTACAACGCCAGCTGATGCTCTGTGGGTACATAAATTTCCCAACCAAGATCGCCGGTAAATGAAACTCGCATGGCCAGAGCATCAATACCTGCGATACCCAGCTTTTGTGAGCGCATAAACTTAAACGCATCGTTACTGAGATCTGCATTGGTCATGCGCTGCAACATCTCACGCGACTTAGGGCCCGCAATGCTGAAACCGCAATGATCTTCCGTTCGTGATTCAAGCGTCACACCATCCGGTGCGGGCACCATCTCCCAAAAGCGCTTGTGATATTCCTCTGCCATTCCGGACCCGAACATCCAAAAATGATCATCAGCAAGCTTGGTAACAGTAAAGTCACCGGCAATACCACCACGAACGCCTAACATTGGCGTCAGACAAGACCTGCCAACCTCAGTTGGAATATTGTTGGCGATAATTTTGTCTAGCCAGTCAGCACAGCCCGGCCCTTTAATTTCATATTTGGCGTAGTTTGAAACATCGAGCATTCCAACCGACTCACGCATGGCCTCACATTCATCACGCACATGATCAAACCAGGCCTGGCGTTCAAAACCATAGTCTTCTGCAGGCTTAACACCCTCTTTTGCAAACCACAGTGGATGCTCCCAGCCATAGTTCAGGCCAAACACAGCACCTGCAGCTTTTTGTTTTTCATACACCGGACGTGTCTTTAACGGGCGACCAGCTTCACGCTCTTCATACGGGAAGTGAATTTTGAATCGATTGGCATAGCAGTCAAGCGCTCGCGCTTTGGTGTACTTTTTGTCGGGCCATTTACCGAAACGGGCCAGATCCCACGGAAAGAGATCAAGCTCTGGCTCGCCTTCAACAATCCACTGAGCCAACAGCAGACCAAGGCCGCCCGATTGACTGAAGCCTGGAATAATTCCGTTACAGCAAAAGTAGTTTTTAAGATCCGGTACGGGTCCAAACAATGCCGCGCTATCCGGTGACCAGATCATTGGTCCATTAATAACACGCTTAACTCCCGCAGACTCAAGCGCTGGTACACGCTTGAAAGCAAGTTCCAGGTTGTCTGAAATTCTCTCAAGATCATCCGGCAGCAACTCGTGACCGAAATCCATCGGTGTACCTTCTTCAGCCCAGAACCTGCCATCCTTTTCGTACGCACCGACCAATAAACCGTTGCCTTCTGTGCGCAAATAAAACTCAGCATCGCGATCTGCAATCGATGGTAACCTGCGACCGGCGGCTACCACCTCTGGCATATCATCTGTCACAAAGTACTGATGCTCCATCGGGATTAGCGGCAATTCCAGACCCGCCATGCGCCCAACTTCTCTGCCCCACAATCCCGCCGCGTTAATTAAAATTTCTGTATGAATATTGCCGTTAGGAGTGATGACGTCCCAGGTACCATCCGGTCTTTGATTGGTCTCTACCACCGGTGTGAAACGATGAATCTCCGCGCCGTTATTTCTCGCACCCTTAGCATAGGCATGGGTAACACCTGACGGGTCAACGTTACCACCGTCCGGTTCAAACATGGCGCAGCGTATGCCATCTGTGTTCAGAAGCGGGTGAAGTTCCTGTGCTTCTTTAAGTGACAGCTCGTGAAACTCAACATCAAAGTATCTGGCCTTGGCAGCCTGCAGTCGAAGCTGATGTTCCCGATCTTCGGTTTGCGCCAGATAAATTGAACCCGGCTGAAAAATACCGCAGCCCTGTCCGGTTTCTTCTTCCAGCTCCTTGTAGATCTTAATAGTGTAATACTGGAGTTTGGAAATATTATTGTTGTCGTGCAGCCCGTGAATACCAGCCGCTGCATGCCAGGTAGAGCCGGAAGTCAGCTCATCCCGCTCCAGCAGCATTACATCATTCCAGCCAAGCTTGGTCAGATGATACAAAATACTGCAGCCAACCAGGCCGCCGCCTATTACTACTGCACGAGTTTCTGTTTTCATTGCTCACTATCCAGCCGAGGATCTTTACCCGAATATAGTGACGCAGACGCAATTGTGGCAACTGATCAGGGACGACCATCCTTGCTGCGAAAGCGCAGGGACCATTGTTGACTGGCAGGATATTATCCAAAAACGGCTAAAGTTGACAATGCCGACCAGATACCAGCGCCACTTCAAAACACCCCTTAAGAGTGCCGTCAGCTAAAACCCTTGAGGCAATGAGACAGCAGACCTGAGGTCGAACTATCGTGTTTATTAACTTTCCCTGACTGTAGCTCAGCCAATATAGCTGTCGCCAACTGCTTGCCGAGCTCCACACCCCATTGATCAAACGAATTCACACCCCAGATTTTTCCCTGAACAAACACTTTGTGTTCATACATTGCAATCAGGGAGCCCAGAGCTTTTGGTGTGAGTTCGTCAACCATAAGGGTATTGGTAGGTCGGTTGCCCTCGAACACCTTGTGAGGTGCAAGTGCTGCGATCTGCTGTTTATCCATACCATTGTTCGTAAGCTCTGACTCCACCTGCTGTAAGGTTTTACCCGTCATCAACGCTTCAGTCTGCGCAAGGAAATTAGCCAGCAACATTTTGTGATGTTCACCAATTGGATTCTGCGATTTAACCGGTGCAATGAAATCTGCGGGAATCAAATCAGTGCCCTGATGAATCAACTGAAAAAACGCATGTTGACCATTAGTACCCGGCTCACCCCAAATCACCGGGCCGGTTTTGTAATCGACAGCAGAACCGTTTATTTGTACGCGCTTACCGTTACTTTCCATATCAAGTTGCTGCAGGTAAGCCGGAAACCTGTGCAGGTACTGGTCATACGGTTCAATCACATGTGATCTGGCATTAAAGAAATTGCCGTACCAGACACCAAGCAACGCAAGTATCACCGGGATATTCTGATCATAATCGGCTTCAGCAAAGTGCCGATCCATCTGATGAGCACCGTCGAGCAGCGCTGCATAATTATCATTGCCGACAGACAAACGAATTGAAAGACCAATGCTTGACCAAAGCGAGTAACGACCACCCACCCAATCCCAAAAGCGGAACATGTTGTCAGTATCAATACCGAATTCTGACACTGCATCAGTGTTGGTAGAAACTGCAACAAAGTGTTTGGCAATGTCTTTGTCTGTTGCTCCACTGCCAAGAAAAGCGTCCCTTGCTGAGCGGGCATTAGCAAGCGTTTCCTGTGTTGTGAATGTTTTGGACGCAATAATAAACAGCGTTGTTTCCATTTCAACTGATTGAATAACCTCTGCGATATGGCTGCCGTCGACGTTGCTGACAAAGTGAAAAGTCAAATCTTTCTGTTGCCAGGGCTTCAATGCCTCACAAACCATCAAAGGTCCGAGATCAGAACCACCAATGCCAATATTGACAATATTGCTTATTGGTTTGCCGGTGTACCCGGTCCATTCTCTATTGCGGACTTTATTAGCAAAAGACGCCGCATGGTCTGCCACTTCATGTATCGATGCGACAATCTCCTCGCCATCAACATGCAATTTCTCACCTTTGGGTAAACGCAGGGCAGTATGCAGTACAGATCGATCTTCAGTGCTGTTGATCCGCTCGCCGGAAAGCAGCCGCTGCACCTCTGATTTGATATCGGCAGATTTTGCCAGAGTGAACAGCAGATCCATCGTTTCAGCGGTAACTCGATTCTTGGAGTAGTCGAGCAATACACCACAGGCATTCACAGAAAACGCACTGAAGCGATCCGGATCTTTTGCAAAAAGCTCTCGCATATGCAGGTCACTAATACTGTCATGGTGTGACTGCAGTGCCTGCCACTCAGCCGAGTTGGTAAGATCGCTCATCGTTATTCCAAAACAAAAAAAGCAAAACAAATAAATAGCTAAAACAAAAATGGCGGGTAGTATCGCTACTACCCGCCATTATTTATGACAACGTTAGTTTATTGCCGAAAACAGATAAAGCCTCTTACGAACCGTTAAGACGCCAGATGTCGTTGTTGTACTCGGCAATAGTGCGATCAGATGAGAATTTACCACTTTTGGCGGTATTCAATATACTCATAGTTGTCCAGCGCTCCATATCCTGATAAGCGATTGCAGCCTGCTCTTGTGCATCAACATAAGTTCTGAAGTCAGCGGCAGTCATCCACGGATCCTGCGGATTGCGAATGCTGCCGAT
>CAYPDN010000196.1:0-7615 GCA_964409445.1 uncultured Granulosicoccaceae bacterium | reverse complement strand
CTCTGAATTGTGATTCAAGCGACGCGTCAGAATTTTCATCCAGCGGTGCTCGATAAACTTCGGCATTTTGCAGTAATCGCATGCGGTAGTCGATATCACCGCCCAGATAAACAACGTCAACGTGGCTTTTTATTGCCTCAATCGCAGGTATGAACCGAGCTCGTTGCAAACCATCCTTATATAACCCATCGGGCTCTATGTTAGAGGTGGTAACCAGCGTGACTCCACGCTTGAAAAGGCCCTGCAACAGTCCTCCCATTAACATTGCATCAGTAATATCGTTGACATGCATTTCATCGAGTACCAGCACCTTACATTCACTGGCGATTTTTTCAGCCACAATTTCAAGCGGCGATTCTTCGCCTTTAATTGTTTTGAGCTGATCATGCACGCTTTGCATAAATCGATGAAAGTGCACACGCTTCTTTTTGTCTAACGGCAATCCTGCGTAGAACATATCGCATAACAATGTCTTACCGCGCCCGACACCTCCCCACAGGTATAAGCCTTTAACAGGTTGTATTTCAGGCGCAATGTCTGATTTCCGAAACAGACGACTGAAAAAGCCACCTTGTTTTTCCCGAGCCTGCGGCGCAGTTTCATTTGCCAACAAACGATCGTAGAGGTCCTGTAGCTTGTCTACCACCGCGTGCTGCATAGGATCGGGCTGCAGCTGACCGGAATCCAGTGCCGCTTGATAAGCCTGAATCGGGTTGGCTTTGTTGTCAGAAAAACTCATGGATGCCTGGTGTTTGGTTTTTTAATGTAATTTTCAGGGTAGAACAATGAATAAGAAATTATTATTCAAGCCATGCTGGCAGATATTTCCAGGCTTCTGAAAGCTGTTTGTCATGGGTGGTGGTATCCGGGTCAAGTGAGTGCAACAGACCCCAGAATTCATCAGAGTGATTCATATGCACAGAGTGCGATAGCTCATGCAGAATCACATGCCTCAGTAATGGTTCTGGTAAAAACAAAAGCTTGTAATTGAGGCTCAGTGTACCGCGAGATGAAAAACTCCCCCAGCGGGTCTTCTGACCTCGAACAATCAATTTTTTGTACTTGAGGCTTGATTCGCTGGCAAGCTCTTCGGCAACCGCAGTGCAATACTGCTTCGCATAGCCTTTCAACCAATTGACAAACAACTGCGCCAGGCTCTCATCATCGGCATCTGCAGGCAGTGTGATTTGCAACTCTGTGCCTTGTTGCTGCAGTCGAATCCGGTCGCCAGTACCCTCGTGGTAGACAAGATCAAAAGCCACTCCCGCGGCTTCAAGGTGCAGCTGCTGCGGTGGCCAATCCTGCTCAAAGCGACCCGGCAACGACTCAAACCGCGCAAGCTGTCCATCGATCCAGCCCTGTCGGGAAGACAAAATTTCCGGCAGCAGATGGTAGTCAAACCCTTCGGGCACAACTACCTCAAGCCCGCTTCTGCGACTCACCTTGAGTGTTACATTTCGCGCTCTTTGCGACTCACGTACACTGAAATCAACCTGCGCCGATTCCAAATGCGGTAATTCCAATTGCATGCCGGTCATTTCTTCCCGATAAAGGTTTCCAGTTCTATAATAAGATAGTTCGGGTTTTAACGTATGCTGCGATCTGCGCCCAAAACAATGACCACAAGCGCCGAATTGCACGCCAATTAGTCACCAACTTCTAACAACAAGAAGAATAAATGCAATGGATTTACTAGGTACCGCTAGTCTCCTGATGACAGTCACAGCACTGTTTGCCTACGTCAACTACCGATTTATTCGCCTGCCGATAACGATTGGCGTAATGGTCATTTCCCTGGCTTTTTCGCTCTTTATGGTTTTGTTATCCAAAGCCGGTGTGACCTTCGGGGTCGAGTATACGAAAAAGTTGCTCTCCGGAGTCGATTTTGACGCAACGTTAATGGAAGGCATGCTGAGCTTCCTGCTATTTGCCGGTGCATTGCACATCAACCTGAATGAATTGAAAGACAAGGCGTGGGTGGTGGGCATTCTTGCATCAGTTGGCGTCATCACCAGCACCTTTATCGTCGGCTTCGCATCTTACTTTCTGCTGGGTTTGTTCGGCCTGAATATGCCTTTCATTTACTGCCTGCTATTCGGTTCGCTGATTGCACCTACCGATCCGGTTGCGGTTCTCGCTATTCTCAAAACCGCTAACGCCACTAAATCTCTGGAAACTAAAATCGCCGGCGAGTCGCTCTTCAATGACGGTATTGCGGTGGTTGTTTTTCTGGTTGTGCTCGGTATCGCCGTCGGTGATTCACATGCGGCAACACCCGTTGGTGCAATAAAACTTTTCCTGCAGGAAACCGTAGGTGGTGGGATTTTCGGTTTTATTATCGGCTATATCGCCTACCGACTGGTTAAATCAATCGACAACTACCATGTGGAAGTCCTGCTAACGCTGGCTCTGGTCATGGGTGGTTACGCTGCTGCTCGTGCAATGCATATCTCCGGCCCGATAGCGATTGTTGTTGCGGGACTCCTAATCGGCAACCAGGGCCGAAGCTTCGCCATGACCGACACTACGCGTGAAAACCTCGATACTTTCTGGGAACTTATCGATGAAATTTTAAATGCCGTACTGTTTATGCTGATTGGCCTCGAAATCATTGTATTGAGTATCACAGGCGACTACATCATCGCGGGAGTGATCATGTTCTTCGTCGTGTTATGCGCACGATTTATTGCAGTGGGCATACCGGTATCCATCATGAAGCTGCGACAAAGCTTCCATCCTCATGTGATATCAATTCTTACCTGGGGTGGTATCAGAGGTGGCATCTCGGTCGCACTTGCATTGTCCCTGCCACAGGGACCAGAAAGAGACATCATTGTGGCAATCACCTATGTGATTGTGATTATGTCAGTAACCCTGCAAGGGCTATCAATAAAGTCCCTGGTGCAATACGCGGCTGCAAAATTCCCCACGGAAGAAGAAAAAGCGATCGTGTAAGCCAGCCTTCGGGGTTAACTGGCGCTGGCGCTCAAATACGTTGATTTTTGGCCAATTTTCGATGACCTGGCCTGTTCACTGACTGTGCAGCAATCACCACACCGGGGCTACAGTTACGCAGTTCACACTGACAGCGCGAACATCGCTATAATTCAGCAGATCGCGGTGCAGACACGCCTTTCGTTGCCGTTGTTACCATCAAGCGGAGCTGATCCTTAATCTCTGTTCTCTAACTCTGTTTCTTGGCAACAACCGGCAACGCGTGGCCCAACCCACCAATACCAACACAATCTCAGGTTTACAACGATGTCTAATTCTCAAAACATCTGCCTCATTGGTGGCAGCGGATTCCTGGGCACAGAGCTCGCCGATCAGCTGTCCCGGCTTGGCGCTGATGGCAAACGCAAAAACATCACTGTACTCACCAGAGACATCAGAAAAATGCGCTCTCTGCGTGTAGTACCAACCCTTAACGTCGAACAGGTTGACCCCTACGATGCCGACGCATTAGCCCACGCATTCGAGCAACAGGATATCGTCGTGAATCTGGTTGGAATACTCAACACCAGTGTCGGGCGCGGTGGTACTTTTGAAGACGCCCATATAAAGCTCGCAGAGAACATTATCGCGGCGGCTAAAAAAAATAATACCCGGATTATTCAGGTCAGCTCACTACACGCAGATGCCGATAACGGACCAAGCGAATACCTGCGTACTAAAGGCAGAGCCGCAGATTTGTTAAGCCACTCCGGATTACCAGTAACGGTATTTTGCCCTTCAGTTATATTCGGTAACGGTGATGGCTTGTATACCCGCTTTGCCAATCTGTTACAGGCAATGCCGTTTATGCCACTCGCATGCGCTGAAGCTCGATTTGCACCTGTATTCGTGGGTGATGTTGCCAATGCAATTACTGACGCGATAGATGATCCTGCGTCCATCGGTCAGTCTTATAACCTCTGCGGACCCGAGATATTTACCCTGCAGGAGATCGTCCAGTACACAGCTGAAGTATTAGAGGTAAAAAGAAAAATCATCCCTCTGCCGAATGGCATTGCGAAAATTCAGGCTTTCATGATGGAGCTGGTCCCGGGAAAACCATTCAGCCGAGACAACTACAACTCTATGAAGGTGGACAGTGTCTGCGAGGACAGCGCCTTAAAGCAACCGACTTCGGTTGGTAAAATTGTACCGACCTATCTCGGCAAAATGAATCGCCAAAGTCGCTTGCAACACTATCGGGAAATGGCGCGACGTGATTTTCCAGTTGAAAAAAATCAAGCTCGCGAAAACAGATAAAGTAACAAAGCCAGTTAACACCGGGCCGTTATAGTAAGCCCGTTATAACAGACTAAGGCCCTTATTCGGCACTCTGTACGACTCCGATACTTCACCGTCATCAACAGAAAAAAGGTAGATATCAAAGCCCCACAAGCGATGCAGATGTTTCAAAACTTCTTCTGTATTTTGGTTTAAGGGTTTACGGCTATTTTGCTGATGGTGCAGTGTCAGAGAGCGATCTCCTTTGACATCTACCTCAAACACCTGAATGTCAGGTTCCCGGGTACTTAGATTGTAGTGCTGCGCAAGCGCATCACGCACCCGACGATAACCACTCTCGTCATGGATTGCGGTAACTTCCATGTTGTTGCGCTCATCGTCGTCAGTGATATAAAAAAGCTGAAAGTCTCTAATTACAGTCGGCGACAGATACTGTTGAATAAAGCTCTCATCCTTGTAGTTCTGCATTGCAAAGTGCAGTGATTCCAGCCAGTCGCTGCCCGCAAGATCCGGAAACCAATGCTTGTCTTCCTCAGTTGGAGACTCACAGACCCTTCTGATGTCACGCATCATGGCAAAGCCAAGGGCATAAGGATTGATACCACTAAAATACGGGCTGTCATAGGCCGGCTGCGCCACCACACTGCTGTGAGAGTGAAGGAACTCCAGCATGAATCCTTCTGTTACCTTGCCGCGATCAAACAGATCATTGAGTATGGTGTAATGCCAGAACGTCGCCCAGCCTTCATTCATAACCTGCGTCTGACTTTGTGGATAGAAGTACTGAGCAATCTTCCTCACGATACGCACAATTTCGCGTTGCCAGGGTTCAAGCAACGGTGCATTTTTTTCAATAAAATAAAGCAGGTTTTCCTGTGGTTCCGGTGGAAAGCGTGAGCCCTGATCAGTCGGCCCCGTTGAACCACTGCGCGGGATAGTTCGCCACAAATCATTAATTTGTTGCTGTACATATTCTGCGCGTTCTTCCTGTCGCGCTTTTTCCTCTGCCGCTGAAATTGGAAATGGTCTTTTATATCTATCGGTGCCGTAGTTTCTCAGCGCATGACAGGAATCAATAATGCTCTCTACTTCTGCAGTACCATAACGCTCTTCGCAGTCGGCGATAAATTTACGTGCGAATACGAAGTAGTCAATGATCGAGCCGGCATCCGTCCAGCTTTTGAACAGATAGTTGTTCTTAAAAAAAGAGTTGTGACCGTAACAGGCATGCGCAATTACCAGCGCCTGCATGGTCATGCTGTTTTCTTCCATCAGGTAGGCAATACAAGGGTTACTGTTGATCACGATCTCGTAGGCAAGACCCATCTGGCCACGCTTGTAACCACGCTCAACGTTCAGAAACTCTTTACCAAATGACCAGTGGTTGTAACCGATCGGCATGCCGACCGAAGCATAGGCATCCATCATTTGATCTGATCGAATTATTTCGATCTGGTTTGGATAGGTATCCAGCCCGTATGATTCGGCAATGCCTGCGATCTCAGCGTCATACTTTTCAATCAGCTCAAAGGTCCATTCCGAGCTATCGGATATCACAGTCATGACACACTGTGCTCATAGTGATGGCCGTGGGCCTGACCGTCAGCCTGGCGCTGGAACAACTCTCTGAACACCGGGTAAATATCTGCGTAGTCTTCGATTTCCCGCAGTGCAAAAGCGTTACCATGAATTTCTGCAAGCTTTTCATAGTACTGCCACAACTCCTGGTGGCCGCGATCGGTAATTTCTATGTAACAGTAGTATTGCAGCAGAGGCAGTAATTCGTTAGCCAGCAAGTCGTGGCAGATTGTTGAATCGTTAGTCCAGTTATCACCATCGGAAGCCTGTGCACCGTAGATGTTCCATTCCGATACCGGATAACGATCATCAATAATTTCCTGCATCAACTTCAATGCGCTTGAAACCACCGTACCACCGGTCTCTCTTGAATAAAAAAACTCTTCTTCGTCAACCTCTTTGGCGGTTGAATGGTGGCGAATAAAGACCACCTCGGTTTTTTCGTAGTTTCGCTGCAGAAACAGATACAACAAAATAAAGAATCTCTTGGCAATGTCTTTGGTACGCTGATCCATAGAACCTGAAACATCCATCAGACAAAACATCACTGCCTTTGAAGAGGGCTGCGGCTGCTTTTTCTGAATGTTGTACTTAAGATCAAAGTCATCAATAAACGGAATACTGGCAAGCTTGCGCTCCAGCAACTCAAGCTCTTCACGCAATGCAACCGATTGACTTCCCTCGGCAGTTTCAAGTTCAGTTATGATTTCTTTTTTGCGTCGGCGTTTTTTGGCACTTAGCGCGATCCGTCTGGCATACGCGCTGCGCATAGAACGGACAACATTCAGCTGATTCGGCGTACCATCTTCGCTGATGCCAGCCTTCACCAGTTTAAATGTCTCAGTTGCCGCAAGCTGTCGTCGGACAAGGTTAGGCAACTCCAGATCTTCGAACATAAATTCGAGAAATTCATCCTGAGTGATCTGAAAAACAAACTCATCCATTCCCTCACCGGAATCAGATGCCGAGCCGGATCCGGAGCCTGAACCACCACCATCCGGTCGTCTGATTTTATCCCCGGTAATAAATTCTTTGTTACCCGGCAGCACGTTCTCTCTAACACCACCTTTGCCATGGCCGAACACCGGCTCGCCGATATCCTGTTGCGGGATACTGATATCCTCACCACGTTCCATATCGGTGATACTGCGTTTGGTGACAGCATCCGACACCGCTTTCTTTATGTGCTTTTTATAGCGTTTAAGAAAACGTTGCCGATTGACAGCACTTTTGTCTTTGCTGTTGAGCCTGCGATCAATGATGTAACTCACAGCAATACTCCACCGAGATAGTCGATTGTCAGCATCATAATGCTACTGCGACTTTCGAACTCGCAAATACCATTCAGCGAGTAGTCTCACCTGTTTTTCGGTGTAGCCACGCTCAACCATGCGCTTGACGAATTCGTCGTGCTTTTTCTGTTCATCGCCAGAAGACTTGGTGTTAAATGAAATCACCGGCAGCAGATCTTCAGTGCTTGAAAACATCTTCTTTTCTATCACGCTGCGCAGCTTTTCATAGCTTGTCCAGCTGGGGTTTGTGCCATCGTTATTAGCGCGGGCACGCAGTACAAAGTTGACGATCTCGTTGCGAAAATCTTTCGGATTACTAATTCCTGCAGGCTTCTCTATCTTTTCAAGCTCTTCGTTCAGAGAGAGACGATCAAACATTTCACCTGTTTCAGGATCCCGGTATTCCTGATCCTGTATCCAAAAATCAGCGTAGGTAACGTAGCGGTCAAACAGGTTCTGACCATACTCGGAATAAGATTCAAGATACGCTGTTTGAATTTCCTTACCGA
>CAYPDN010000195.1:0-7620 GCA_964409445.1 uncultured Granulosicoccaceae bacterium | reverse complement strand
ATTCTGACAATCCGGTTAACGTATCAGGCCTTGTGAATTATCTTCACAGATAGGATTCTAATCGATGCAAGATCGTTACAATGAAATGGCAGTATTCTGCCAGGTAGCTACCCTCGGCAGCTTCTCTGCGGCCGCCCGGGAACTGGATCTCACACCCTCTGCAGTGAGCAAACTTATCTCCCGTCTGGAGGATCGATTGTCCGCCAGGCTGTTCCAGCGAACCACCAGAAGACTCAACCTGACTGACGAAGGTAACATGTTCTTCGAACGGAGCAGAGAGATTCTGGTTGATATCGAGGATGCTGAAACGCAGGTATCAGCGCTGCAGGGCAGTGTCACAGGAACATTAGACATCACTGCAATCTCGGCTTTTGCCCGCACTCAGCTGTGCCAGTTGATGCCCGCTTTTATGGCTCAGCATCCGGAGCTGAGAGTCGAACTTTCACTGACAGAACGCCAGGTAGACCTGATAAACGAACGGGTGGATCTGGCGATTTTAATTAGTGAAGAGGTGCTGGACCAATCTTTAATCAGCCGCAAGCTTGCAACCAACAGACGGGTGATTTGCGCCTCACCGTCATATATAGCGAAGCACGGCAAGCCTGAAACGCCAGCTGATCTACTTAAGCACAACTGCCTCACCCACTCATCAATTCACCACTTCAATGACTGGCAATTCCGCGAAAACGGAGAGATAAAAACTTATAGTATTACCGGTAATTTTCGCACCAACAGCGCCTCGGCATTGCACGAGGCCGTCAAGGCAGGCATAGGGATTGCGCGTCTTGCGACGTTCGTTACCCAACCCTCACTGGCATCCGGAGAACTGGTCCCACTGCTGACTGAACACACGCACGACACGTCAAATATTCTGGCTGTTTATCCACACAGAAAACACCTCAGCACGCGTGTTCGGGCATTCATCGATTTTCTGATAAACGAATTTACACCGATGCCACCCTGGGATCAGATGTAATAAACTGTCGCTGAATAGAGTGATACAGTTCACAAAAATGACAAATTCGTAAGACATGCCTTTTTGGCACGATAGTTCTTGCAAACACAGACGATAACGTGGCTATACGTATAACTTCCGGCGAATCCAATGCATCTTGACACCAAAATAAGCGCGAACAAGCGCCTTGGAAAAAAGCATGCGATGGCAGTGGCACTCACTCTCGGGCTAACACTCGCTAATACCGCAATTGCTGAGAACTGCGGTCGTGTGAGCGCTTACTGGCAGACAAACCTTCAGAGCCTGGTTGAAAACATCAACCGCTGTGATTCAAGCCAGTGGCAGAGCTGCAGCCAGGCTGCTGCGATCCACTACGACTTGCTGTACGGATCTCTGGGTCAACGCGCCAGCAGCTGCAACCTGCAGACTTCAGCGGTACCCGGCCACGACTATACAGAACCACAAACCACAGACACTCGCCGCTGCCTCAGCGCTCGAAACGACCTGCGAGATATTTTTGAAACCCGCGCACTTGCTCGTTTGGCCTGTGCAGCCGCTCGCGAAGGTGGGGATGATCAGGAATGGCTGGACTCGCAGTGCAAGATTTTCCGATCGCAGATGAGTAACTATCATCTGTCTTTCCGCGCTGTAGCCCAACACTGTGAAGTGGACTACGAGCAGTTGGTCGCAACACTCGACGAGTAAACGCATCTGCTCATCTGAACAGGCGTTATCTCTTCCTGCTATCTGACAGCATTAGCTGACAAAACAACATCAGCTGACAGAAAATCCACTTGTCCTAGGTAATTTGACTGGCCGCAACTTTTTGACGGTCAAATTCTTGCCGCCGACTGGCAATCTCCTCTTCGCTTAAAAGCGACGCGTTGCTGTAACGCTGCTTCCAGCTGTAATCTGCAGAGAACCTTTGTGGTGATTGCACTGTTGTCCGTGCGCAGGTAGCGCTGCCGAGCAGATCGAGCGCTAATTGCAGTGTTTGCCGTTGAGATTCTTTATCATCAGGCTTGCCGGCTGCGTTGCCGAGTGGAAAATCACTGAATAACAATCGCGGTACACCGACATACTCAACGATGTCTCTCGCACAACCCATGATCACAGATGGGATTCCAGCACTCTCGATATGACGTGCTGCCAGACTGACTGACTGGTGGCAGACAGGACAGTTAGGCACCAGCACAACAGCATCCACGGCATCACGTGCAAGCCGCTCGAGCAAGTCAGGACAATCAGAATCTATTGTTGTGCGCTGACTGCGATTGGTTGGCAAGCCAAAGCCAGTCGCCGACAACTTACCGATAACACCGCTGGCTTCAGCCGACAGTAATTGCTCAACAGGAAGCCAGGTATTGCTGTCTTTGGCATGTGTGTAATCGCGATCATAAGCGACATGTGAAATTCGCAAATCAGGAGAGCCGGCTACATCAAACTCGTAGACAGAATAAAACTTAGCTGCACCATTATACGATGCACCGGGCCCCTGATCGCCTGCACCCGGTTTATACGGGGCTGCAGTTGTTATCAGTGCAACCTTACATTCAGAGAGGGCCTTACTTAAAGGCGTAAAGGGCACATCACTATAGTGAGCCCATTGATAGGGATGCTTATAGCCCAGCGCAAGATAGTATTGTCGTATTCTGGTCAGGTAAGCAATGGGCACATCATCTGGATCACCTAATTGCGATTTCGCATTGATGTCGGACATTGCTAGCCCTGATACTTTGGCAGAATACGATGGGCCATAATATCTGCAAAGCCGGTGTCTTGTATGTCGACAGACAACTTTCGCAACAGATCAAATTCACCTTCATGTTGCAGTGCATCCGCAAGCATCAAAAGAAAAACTTCTCGCTGTGCGTGACTGCCACCCATTTGAACAAGGCGATGCCGTACCGGCATTAATAGATCGATTACCTGTCGATAGTCGCGCCTGCGATGCGCCACCGATGCAACAGCAGCAGGTACTGCGGCGTTGCTGAAACTACCGGCAAGACTACCGCCCGCAGCGCTGGCAACAGACATATTTGCTATCAGTTCCTGCGCTTGTTCAAAACGATTATCCGCCGCAAGAACCGCAGCATAGTGTGCACAACTAAAAGCGTTCGACGAATCCGCTACTCGCTGCGTGCAAATGTCTGCAAGCGCTGTCCATCGGCTACCGACATCGATGTTACAAAACTCCAGCCTTAACAATAGTGATGTTGCATTTTGCAAATCGAGATATAGATCGGGAAGTGCTGCTACCATGTCCAGCTCGAAGTTTCGCAGATAATCATCGTAGACTGACAACGCAGCATCGTGCTCGCCACTTAACAGATAAAAGAGCGCGCGATGCCACCACAAGTGCAACACCATCTGCCCCAGACCCTGCCAGTGCCCTCCCTGATGCAGCTGATCGAGCCAGCTTGCACCCTCTTCACTGCGACCCTGCATATACATCACATGCGCTACCGCATGTGTGCCCCAGACATCAGATGGATTCAACTCTACAGATTCGCGACCACACTTTTCGGCGGCCTGGTAATCACCTGTTTCTTCAAGATCAAAAGCACGAATAGCCAGAAAATCACCATAGTACGGATGATCTTTGTTCCAGTGCTGTGCCACTGAGTCAGACACAGATGCTGACCAATGCATCTCTCCCATCCAGAACAACTCTGACTGGCACAACTTGAGTGCGGTGATGTCTGTTGGATCATTGAGTAGTTGTTGCTCCAGATGAAACACCATTGACGCAGCATTGCCTTCACTGGCCGCGGTCAGAGCATTGCAATAGTGGCTGGCGGCAATATCGCTAGCCGCCAGATATCTGGTGCTGTCAGCAACGCACTGTCTGACTGTTTCACTATTTCGCTGGTGACGCTCCCCGTAGTAATAGAAACCTCGAATCGCATGCGCCAGAGAGAACTCGGCGTCTGCTTCCAATGCCTCCTGCACAAGTTGTACAGCGTCTCGTCTCGACCTGAGAGAGCTCTCACGTGATTGACGTAACAACGTATCGGCCTGGGGATTCACAGCACGCTTACCTTATGCCCGAAACGCGCAACGCAGAGCGCCATAAAAGATGAACGAAACAAAGGGAATTGCGACATGACAGGTGTCCAACAAATTGATTGCGACTATGAACACTCTACACCATCAACTGCGGCTACCTGGACCCCTGCCGCCCGGGTTTCATTGGAAAATTACAAAAAGTTCAAGTCCAGCTGCCTGCTGTGAACATCAGCAGTCGGCCGGTCGAACAGCGAGAAAATGTATGATAGCGTTGCTCGTGCAGACTGGCTGGAATCATGCTTCCAGTTCGGATCGCACATATCGCTGTTTCTGGAGCCGGTGAAGTCCCCGGCCAGGATCTCAGCTACCAAATAGCGAATGATGTGCAATTATCTACAGAATCCATTCGTTGAATGTAGTCAAATCGCACTATAACTGTAACGCACTCAGAAAATACCAGCTAAACCCCGGCCATCAACAATCATCACGGAACAAAATTCATGAAAGCATTATTTACCGCAATCGCTGTCACCATCCTCACCTTCGGCACAGCCCTCTTCAGCACAACTCAGGCTGCCGATGAGTTCCTCGGCCCATGGGCTTCTGGCGACAAGGAAGTTCTAAACATCACCAAAGACGGAGAAAAACTGAACGCCGAGTTCATCCGTGAAAATGTAAAGTTCGAATTCGAAAAAGTACAATTCCCGGCGACTGTCAAAGACGGAACATTGGTTATTTCCGGTGAGCAGGGAGACATCTCTGCAAAGTTCGATGATGCGCAAAAGCTTTTGATTATCGGCGGCCTGAAAGCCTTCCAGAAACTGTCACCTGAACAAGCGAAAGCAATTATCGCAGAGCTTGAAAAGAAATAACGGATCGACCCGTATTCAATTCCCCCTGCTCGCACAGGAGCAGGGTTGGTTCTAAATTAGCTTTATTGCTGAGTACGTTCGGGTATCAAACCTCTGGGGCTAAAACGAAGCGCCAGCAGTAAAATCAATCCCATGGTAACTAGTCGCATGTGCGCTGCGGACTCAATTAGATGCCCGCGCAACGGATTATCACTGGCCATACCAGAAGTTATCAACTCCATCAGCCACAATCCAAGTGGCTCTGCTTCAACCCAGAAAAACCAGATTACAAACCCACCCAACATCGCACCCCAGTTATTGCCGGAACCGCCGACGATAACCATCACCCAGATAAGAAAGGTAAAGCGCAACGGCTGGTAACTTGCCGGCGTTAGCTGGCCATCAAGTGTAGTTAACATGGCACCTGCGATACCAACAATCACAGACCCCAATACAAACACCTGTAAATGTCTGGCAGTGACATCTTTACCCATGGCATTGGCAGAGACTTCATTATCGCGAATTGCTCGCATCATTCTGCCCCACGGTGAACGAAGTGCCTTCTCCGACAAATAAAGAATAAGCAACAGAACGACCGAGAACAGCAGTGCATAACATAGCTTGACGAAGATGCTTGAAAAAGTAACAGGGTCAGTACCCAAACGTTCACACAGCGATAAAAACCAATCGGTCTTTTGCAAGTTCACTTCGTAAGGTACAGGACGCGGCAGACCCGTTACGTTTTTAACACCGCGTGTCATCCAGTCTTCATGCTTTAGTACGGCAACGATAATTTCTGATATGCCGAGTGTTGCAATAGCCAGATAATCAGAACGCAAACCCAATGTAATCTTACCGACCACCCAGGCCACAGCACCCGCCAGCAAACCACCTATGGGCCAGGCTAAAAGAATCGGCAGCCCCAACCCACCAAGATAACCAGTCGCTGCAGGGTTTACCTTTTCAATGACTGTAGTTGTTGGATCGAAGAAGATCCTCAGCAGCACGTAGCCGACGATTACAATCAGCATCACAACCGATGTGCGCATCGTACCTTTGGCAAGCTTTCTATATGCCACAACTGCAGCACCCACCGTCAACGCAAACACCAGTAAACCAATAACAGCACCACTGCCCGCTGCCGACCAGGCTTCTTGTACCGGCGGCATCGAAATCAACATAGCAGCCAGCCCACCGAGTGCTGCAAAACCCATCACCCCTACATTAAACAACCCCGCATAACCCCATTGCATGTTGACGCCAAGCGCCATCACCGATGAAATAAGACAGAGATTTAATATTGAAAGTGCAAGGTTCCAGCTTTGCCATTGACCGACAAGTACGATCAACCCCGCCATGACTAAAAAATAAAATACATTGCGAAGGGAGCCGATCATACTGCTTTCCCTTTAAAGATGCCGGTGGGCCTGAATAACAGCACCAGCAACAGAATAAGAAAACTGACAGCAAACTTGTAGTTGGTAGAGAGCAGCTGCATTAAGCCATCCGCTTTCCAGTCACCAGGTACAATATAATTGGCAAACTTTTTATACGCATAGGTCACAGTGATTTCAGAAAACGCAATCACAAATCCTCCTGCAATTGCACCAAGGGGGTTACCCAAACCACCGACAATGGCAGAGGCAAAGATCGGCAGCAACAATTGAAAATAAGTGAAAGGTTTAAATGATTTGTCCAGTCCGTAGAGTGTGCCCGCAATCGTTGCAAGAGCAGCTGCCAGTATCCAGGTAACCATAACGACTCTATCGGGGTTAATACCAGATAAGAGCGCCAGATCTTCGTTATCTGAATAGGCACGCATTGATTTGCCGGTTCTGGTTTTATTCAGAAACCAGAACAGTATGGCGACCACCACAATCATGGTTACTACGGTAATACCCTGACTGACTTTGATCGACACTCCTTCTGAAAGACCAGTCAATTGTTTAAATTCGCGAGCCTTGATGATAAAGCGCTCGCCATCGGCAAAGTTCTGATCATCCGGCCCGATAATAAAACGCACCAGACCATTCATCACAAACATCACACCAACTGATGCAATAACAAAAATAACCGGATCAGCACGCTTTTTTCTATAAAAGCGATAGACCAGCCGATCACTTAGTAATAAAAACAATGCACAAACCACAATCGCAAACGGCAGGGCAAGTAACGCCGTAGGCAACGGGCCAAGGTTTATCCCCAGTGATTGAAACCACCAGGTAAACAGTATGGTAAACATGGTGCCAAAGGCCATCGTGTCGCCATGGGCAAAGTTTGAAAAACGCAGGATGCCGTAGACAAGTGTGACACCCAAAGCACCTAATGCCAGCTGACTGCCATAGGCGACAGCAGGCACCAATACAAAGTTGGAAAGCAGTAAAAATGCATTTACAGGATCGGACATAATTATCTAGCCACCCAAAATCTAGCCACCGAGGAAACTTTTGCGAACTTCCGGGTCGTTTAACAGTGCTTGCCCAGTATCGGTAAAACGATTCTCACCCTGAACCAGCACATAACCTTTATCGGCAATATTCAATGCCTGTCTAGCATTTTGCTCAACCATCAAAATTGATATACCGGTTCGCGCTACTTCAATAATGCGATCAAACAATTCATCCATAACTATCGGTGACACACCAGCTGTTGGTTCATCAAGCATTAGCAGTTTGGGTTGTGTCATTAGCGAACGCCCCACTGCTACCTGCTGACGCTGCCCGCCCGATAGTTCACCTGCGTTCTGACGCCTTTTTTCTTTTAGTATTGGAAAGAGCTCAAACACCTGCTCCATCGTGGTGTTGA
>CAYPDN010000194.1:4012-7625 GCA_964409445.1 uncultured Granulosicoccaceae bacterium | reverse complement strand
ACGATCACTCTGACTTAGACTCGCAGCAATGGATTTTGGTCCTCACTTCTTTGTTGCATCCCTTGAAGGTGCAATAACTGCAGCGGTGCTGGCGCTCACTGCGGTGGGTCTTAGTATTGTATTCGGCATCATGCGCGTAGTGAACGTGGCGCACGGCGAGTTCTATATGCTGGGTGCCGTCCTCGCCTGGTGGATTACTTCATTGATTGCCGGGCATCCTGCGCTCGGTTTTACCATCGCGTTGATTGTAGCTCCACTGCTTGTTGGATCGCTGGCAGTGATTTGTGATCAACTTGTTCTGCGGCGAATCAACTACGATCCGGAGCGTACTATAGTTGCGACCATTGGACTGCTCTATGTTATTCAGCAGTCCACACTGATGACTTTTGGCCCTGAAGCTCGACCAGTCGAAGCACCATTCAATAAGCGCATTCCATTACCGTGGTTTGAGTTCGGTGAGTCAGGATTTGCATTGACCTGGCCATGGGGGATGAGCACCACAACTTACAAACTGGCGGTTATCGTGGCCGCAATTGTGATACTGCTTATTTTGTACCTGATCATGACTCGTACAAAAATCGGCTTGATAATGCGTGCCACACAACTCGATCAGGAAATGGCGCAGGCACATGGTATTGCTGTAAACAAAGTCTATGCATTGGTGTTTGGTCTGGGTGCGGCGCTTGCCGCACTGGGCGCGGTGCTGGTGGTGCCAATACAGCAGGCGCACTACTTGATGGGTGGGGATCCGCTGCTGTTGTCATTTATTGTCGTTATAATTGGTGGTTTGGGTAGTGTGCCCGGCACAGTGGTTGCCGCCGTATTAATTGGTATGAGTGATGGCATAATCTCGGTTTTCTTTACCCCGACGCTTGCAAAAATTCTTGCCACATTACTCGTCGCCTTTGTATTGATCTTCAAGCCTGACGGGCTGTTCGGTAAGCGGCGCGAATGAATCAGGCGACACGAAGTTTTTTTCTGCACACTATTGTTATTGCGGTATTGGTGGCAATGTTTTTTGTGCTGCCGGAATATCACAGTGGCAACCTGGCTCGCATCCTTGTGTTAGCTGTTTTTGCGATGGGTTACAACGTCTTGTTTGGCTATACCGGCTTACTCAGTTTGGGCCATGCGCTATTCTTTGCCAGCGGTATGTACGGACTGGGCTTGTCTATTCAGTTTTTACAGGCATCACCGGTGCTAGCGATCTGCATCGGATTAGTCACAGCCCTGATCGTCTCGGCAATTATCGGGTTTCTTGCACTTCGAACGACCGGTGTGGCATTTATGATTGTCACACTGATGTTCGCACAGGCTGGTTACTTAACCGTTCTATTTTTTGGTGAATATACTCGTGGTGATGAGGGGTTTGTGATACAGCGAGCCGAACGGATACTGTTCAATCTCGATCTGTCGCAGCCCGTCCCGCGGTATTTTGCAGCATTGGCATTATTTGCCATTTGTCTCTTTTTAGTTGCTTCACTTGTGCACTCAAGATTTGGCAAGACGCTGGTCGCTATCAGGGAAAATGAAGAGCGAGCGCGTATGCTCGGTTATGATATTCAAAGACATAAACTGGTTGCAGTAATTATATCCGGCACGTTATCTGGTGCAGCAGGCGCTGCCTATGCGTTGTTGTTTGGCTATGCTGGTGCATCGTTCGCTGCTGTACAGTACTCAATACTGCCTTTGCTGTATGTATTGCTTGGTGGTGCCGGTACAACGATTGGTCCGTTAATCGGCACGCTGTTTATGTTTTATCTGATCGATATATCCAGTGAATTTACCAATGCCTATTTACTTGTTGCAGGCGTAGTATTAATTCTCCTCACATTGTTTGCACCCCAGGGACTCATGGGTCTTGTGCGGAAAAAATTTGCGTGGCTGCCGTGAACATTATCTCAACGCGTGGTCTGTCAAAGCATTACTCTGGCTTAACTGCGGTGAACAACGTTGATTTTGATTTACCTGAAGGACAGATCAGGGCGCTGATCGGTCCGAACGGCGCTGGTAAAACAACCTTTGTCGGCATGCTCAGCGGTCGTATTAAAAGTAGCGCTGGATCTGTTCATTTTAATAATACTGAAGTTACGGATATGCCGGCCCACAAGCGCATGTCCATGGGTATGGCCTACACCTTCCAGATTACCTCGATATTTGCCAATTTATCAGTACATGAAAATGTAGCGCTGGCAGCAAGACGGGTAATCGGCGGTAACTCGTCGATAGTAAAGGATAAAGTGCTGTCAGTGCTTCAGCAGGTTTATCTTGCAGATCGCGCTGATCAGATAGCCGGTGACTTAAGCTATGGCCATCAGCGGCTGCTTGAGATCGGAATGGGGCTCGCACAGTCACCACGTCTTTTTATACTCGACGAGCCGACGCAGGGTCTGACAGCTACAGAGGTAGATGGCTTCGTTGAACTGGTGAAAGTGCTTAGTGAAAATACGACGATTCTTCTGATAGAGCACAATATGGATGTCGTTATGCAAACCGCACACTACATCACTGTATTGAACTTTGGTGAAACCCTTGCTGAAGGTACACCGGCTGAAATTCGCAATAATCCTGATGTGCAAACCGCTTATCTTGGATCTCAGTAATGCTTAAGGTGGAAAGTATTGAAGTTGCGTACGATCGAGTGCAGGTTCTGTTTGAATTATCGTTGAGTGTAGAGCGTGGTGAAATTCTCTGCCTGCTGGGCCGCAATGGTGCGGGCAAAACGACGACTCTCAAGTCAATTATAGGGTTGTTGCCGCTGCGTAAAGGCTCGATTAGCTGGGACGGTGAGTCATTAAGCGATCTTGCCGCACATAAGATTCCATCCAGAGGTATCGCCTACGTACCACAGGGCAGACGACTATTCTCTGAACTCAGTGTGCAGCAGAATATGGAAATTGGCTTGATGGCCAGTAATGCCGGACGCGAGACGCGGGACTATGCGTTGTCCTTATTTCCACGGCTGCGCGAGCGCTTAAAGCAGAGGGCAGAGACGTTATCGGGTGGCGAACAACAGATGCTTGCGATGGCGAGAGCTATCTGTACGAAACCACAGATCATATTGCTGGACGAGCCCACTGAAGGGCTGCAGCCGTCTATGACATCATTGATTCGGGATGTCATTCTGGAGATGAAGAATAACGGTCTGGCAGTGATATTGGTGGAGCAACATGTTGACGCAGTGCTGTCAGTCGCTGACAGAGTGACGTTTGTAGAGCACGGGGTAGACGCTGAGACAGTGGAAATTACACAGCTCAAAGAACAACCGGAGCTGGTGCGACAGTATCTGGGTGTTTGAGCAAACATACTTGCCGCTATGGGGCCTCAAAGAAGCTCACAAAGATTAACCACAGGGAATCTACAACTCACCACGTCGAAGCCATAGTCCATCTATGTGCTGGCTTGTTTATGCAGCTCGTTGCTGTTGTTGCGCCTGTGAATTGATCAGATTGACAGAGGCAAGTACCTCAGAGTTTGATATTGGTTTCGAGTAGTAGTAACCCTGCACAACATGAATTCCCAGATCAGAGATTTGATTTAGCTGTTCTACCGATTCTACTCCTTCAGCCACGGTTTCAAGGCCGTAGACATCTGCAATCTTTGCGATAGTGGC
>CAYPDN010000194.1:0-3912 GCA_964409445.1 uncultured Granulosicoccaceae bacterium | reverse complement strand
CATTCTTCCGCAATTCCAATGAACTCATCTGGTGTGATAAGACCTTTTGTCGGGTGATTCCAACGTATTAATGCCTCTACTGCATCAACACAATTCATGGATAAATTGAATTGTGGTTGGTAGTGCAATTCCAACTGATCTTCTTTTATTGCTCGTAACAAATCTTTTTCGATGAGTAATCGGTATTCGAAGCGCTCTGCCATCCCACGGTTGTATCGCTGGATGCCATTCCTGCCTTCCTGCTTGGCATGAAACATAGCAAAATCGGAAGTGACAAGAAGTTCTTCAGCTGTTGATGCGTCTGTTGGATAATGACTTATACCGATGCTGGCTCCTATATTCATTGAACCATCGTCTATTTCAAATTTTTTAGCGAGTGAACTTTGTATTTGATCAGCAAGTTGATTTGCTTCATCGGTGTTATCAGAAGGGCATAGAATAGCGAATTCATCTCCGCCCATTCTGGCAATAGACATTCGTTCCTCTGTAAGTTCCTGTAGCCTCTCGGCGACTTGCAGGAGTAGCTTGTCGCCGATTGCATGACCCATGGTGTCGTTGATTGCCTTAAAACCGTTTAAGTCTATCGTCAGCATAATCAGCTGTTGTTTTGGTATTTTTACCATGGCAATAGCGTCACGCAAATTTTCCGAAAATTTGCGTCGGTTCGGTAATTTGGTCAGATCATCATGGTTTGCCTGATGTTGCACTCGTCTGGATACACTTAGTGAAGCCAGCGCCATGCCGAGGCATAAAATTACCAAAAAAGTATCGATAATCAAATTTCTGGTGGCGATATTTTCTACTACTTTCGCGCTGGAAAGCGTTTTTTCTATTGTTTGATTTCCAAGTGCTTTAATATTATTGCGCAAAATATCTGAAGTGTTCCGCCACTCTGACAGCGTTGTTGCACTGATGTTATCGATTGTAGTGGTGCTTAGTAGTTTGGTTTGAAGAGGTCGGTATGTGTTGCTGTAAAAATTGTTCAACAGTGCAATGTTGGTCACCAGAGTATTGGCTGATTGATCCCTGTCAGATATTTCAATAAGTTCGGATAATGAATGTTCTATTTTTTCCTGCTGTTGAAATATTCGGAATTGCAGATTGTTTCTATCTGTGGTTTTGCCTGTGTTGCTGCTTATCAGATAGCCGTCAATCAGGGTATTAACTTTTTCAATTGATTCGTTCAATTCGCATAGTTCATTCTTAAGCTTCTGCACGGCATCTATGTTGGGGTAGGTTTTACTCGGCACGAAACGTGTTCTAAGTCGTAGCCTGTCAACATCCTGAACCACTCGACTGTAGGCGTCGAACATGTTCATCCGCATGTCAGCATGAGAATTTATCGGGGAGTCTACCGGAATTGGCGCTTTTTCAAAAACCTGCGATCTGGTGTCGGAAACGGTTTTCAAGTCAGCGTAGATATTGTCAATTTCCTCCTGCAGTGACTGGTCGCTGTACAGGTTTTCGACAAACCACAAAGTTTCGTTTCTGGACTCTCTTATCTCTCTGACTGCAGTATCTAAGGCATGCAGGTTTTCTTGTGAAACGCTTCTTATTTTGTTTATTTGTGTCGGATCGTTGTTTTCTGCTCCACTCAGCAAAGCGTGAACCAGCGCTCTTTCTCGGGCGATGTTTCTTGTAAGTGTGAACAATACCGCTTCGGGTTGAGTCGATCTCTGTAGTTGAACGGCGCCATTTCTTTGAATTAGTGCTTCCACCCAAAAGCTTGAACTCAACCAGAATACAAGGAGAGTCGACAACGCGCCGATTGCAATCAGGTTTCTGCTAATGTTTGGTGTTTTCTGCATGTCCATATACTCGTAGATTTATACATCACTACATACATAACTACATAAACTTACAAAGCTTCAACAATATATCGCTCGAATTTAAGGAATCTTCTGCTTTTTTTCTTTATTTGGTGTAAAAAAATTTGCTAATAGGGACTTGCTCCAATATGTCCAATGAGTGACCCCTCAGGCTCACATAGGTAATTTTTTAAGTATGAATGTATGGAATTGTTTCGCCGTACTTGTAGTCTTTAACCTAAATGTGCCGGCATTCACAATGTGAAGCAGTAGGAGGCAGGGCTTGCAAATGCCGTATTGCGGAAATCACCTTAGAGTTTGGTAGGTGGCCAGGAGACTGCGCGGCAAAATCTCTGGTACTGCGTGCGCGCTGACGTCGCTTTCTTTATCGATTATATTCGTTACTTATAAAGGGCATATGTCAGATCTTTCCAATGCTGCGGTGGTGGTTGCAGTATCTATCTGAGTTGCATTAATTTTCCGCACATTCTACTGGCTAGTGTCCATTGCAAATACTGTTTCTGGATGGGTGCTAGCTATTGTTGCCATCAAATATTTTTTCTATATCAACCCAGCAATCAGCGTAGTTGTCCTGTAGTGGTGCTTCCTGTCCTGCATATTTTGTCAGGTGTTGCGGGAATCTGGTCTCGAACATAAACGACATTGTATCGGCCAGATAGTGCGGCTCCATAGGTTCACTACTTGCCTTTTCAAAGGCGGTTTTATCTGGCCCGTGTGGCAACATCATATTGTGCAGGCTCATACCACCGGGGCTGAAGCCGTCCGGTTTTGCATCGTACACACCATGTATATTGCCCATGAGTTCAGACATTATGTTTTTGTGATACCAGGGAGGCCTGAAGGTATTTTCAGCCACCATCCATCGGTCTCTGAACAAAACAAAATCTATGTTCGCTGTACCCTCTACAGGTGAAGGTGCGGTAAGGACTGTAAAGATCGACGGGTCCGGGTGGTCAAACAGAATCGCACCTACCGGACTGAAAGTTCTTAAGTCGTATTTCACCGGTGCATAGTTACCATGCCACGCGACAACATCGAGAGGCGAGTGATCAATCTCTGACTGGTGAAACTGTCCGCACCATTTAACAGTAACTGTTGATGCGGCTTCGCGGTCTTCAAATGCAGCTACCGGAGTTTTAAAGTCACGGGGGTTGGCAAGACAGTTGGCACCAATGGGGCCTCTGTTTGGCAGATCAAACTTCTGAGCGTAATTTTCACAGACAAATCCTCGAGCTGGACCGTCAATAACTTCAACACGGTAAACCAGGCCGCGGGGGATGATGGCAATTTCCTGCGGTTCAAGATCAATAATGCCAAGCTCGGTTATAAATTTTAAAGTACCTTGCTGCGGTACTACTAAAAGCTCGCTATCAGCTGAGTAGAAGTAGTCATCAGTCATAGAGGTGGTTGCAAGGTACACGTTAGATGCCATGCCTGTCTGGGTATTTACATCTCCCGCGGTAGTTACAGTGCGCATGCCGGTAATAAAGGTGTGGTCATCACCTGTGTGCGGGATCGGGTCCCAGCGGTACTGGCCCAACGAAGTAATATCATCAAGAATATGTGGTGCTGATTTCCAGTAGGGCAATTCTATTTTTCTGAATCGACCAACATGCTTTACCGAAGGCCTGATCCGGTAACACCATGAGCGTTCATTCTGACCGCGCGGAGCAGTGAAAGCAGTCCCTGAAAGCTGTTCCGCGTACAGACCATACGGGCACTGTTGCGGACTGTTGCGTCCCTGCGGCAGGGCGCCGGGAAGTGCTTCGGTTTCAAAATCATTTCCAAAGCCCGGAAAGTAACCGGCTCCGGAATTACTTTCAGAACCGGTTTCAGAATCGTCCTGGGAACCGATTGTTGGTGACGGGGCGATAGTCATACGGTTTTCAACAGTACGGCTTGCCATGAGCTACCTCAGAAGCGATTAGTCGATGTGCAGGCGAGGCATCTCGATGCCTCGCAATGGCGGTGGAGTAACCTATTTACTTCCGGAAACCGGTTTCCATTGTAAAGTAAGTTGGGTTCAAATCTTTCAGCGGTTCCTGCAATGCCGCAACTTCAGAGGCAGGTCCGTGAACTTCCA
>CAYPDN010000193.1:0-7638 GCA_964409445.1 uncultured Granulosicoccaceae bacterium | reverse complement strand
TCATTGAGTGTAAGCGGGTCTATTGCCTCAAGTGCTGCGACGTATTCATCGAGCGACTCGCGGCCGTCATCCAGCAACCCCTCATAGTCAAACAGATTCACACCGTATTCCGTGTCTGATTCAAGGTAGTCATCCAGCACCAGTTGCCAGTCACTGTGATCCACCTGTACCGTGCTGGAACTATTATGTTCTGCAAAGCGCTCATCAAGCTCTGCTGCCGGTCCGTCGTCAAACAGAGAACAACCTGCAACGAGGACCAGAACCGCGGATAGGAATAAGACTTTATGCATTGAATAGTTCGCTTTTGTGAAGTATGGCTAACGGTTATGCGGTTTACGGCCAGACCAGTAGAGTTTGAATATCGTCCCCAGAATGTCATGCCCTGCAGCAAAAATGCCGCGCACAGTGCCACTGATTTTGGATTTACCGATACGTTGCCGGGTACTGACTGGTATTTCGACTGTTATTATAGACTGCTGTATCGCTGCCACCTGCATTTCCACCGTCCAGCCGAAACGCCTGTCGGACATGTGTAATTTCTGCAGCGCGTCATTGCTTATTGCTCTGAAAGGACCAAGATCAGTGGTTCGGACCTTCCAAAACAGGCGTATCAAGGCGGTTGCGAGACGGTTTCCAAACGCCTGCGGAATTGACAGCGCGCCTTTTTCGGTATTGCCAAGCGTTCGGGAACCAATCACCAGATCTGCTGTGTCAAACAACGGCTCAATAAGCTGAGGCAATTCTTCGGCCACCACTGAATGATCTGCGTCGACAAAGACAATTATGTCTTTATTAACCGGCACTGCCAGTGCTGCCAGACATGCAGCGCCATAGCCGCGTTCGGGTTCGTCGGTTACTATGGCACCGCGATTTGCAGCTATAGTGGCGGTGTTGTCAGTTGAGCCATTGTTACAGACGATTATCTGATCTACCAGAGGTGAGCATTCAGATGGAGTGGAACAGCTGCACGATGTGTCAGATGTTTTTGTAATGCAGAATCTGTCAGTGGCAGATGTGAGCAGACCTGAGCATGCGCCACAGACCTTGAGTTCGAATAGTTCGTCGAGTACCAGGCCGATGGATAATTCTTCATTGAACGCAGGGATGACTATCGTGATTTCCCTATTTTTATACATAGAACTTACATTGGTACATTGAACTTGCAGCGGCTTTTATTTACTGAATTTATATATAGTTGGTCGGAGCACGAATAATCACAATGGTTCAATCTGAATATCATAATAATGTGACACAAACAGGTATCGATTGCCGATTTATGCTTCTGATGATGTCGGTGCTGGTGTTGCTATGCTGGGCGGTAATCTGTGTTATATCACGAGAGCCCACGGCCAATGCGTTGATTTATTTTCTGTCGCTGTCCGCTGTTATGGTAGCGGCCGCCGCCACAGTTGTTTGGCGGTATCACCGTGCGGGAATGCGCATACCTTTTTTGTGGATCTTACTGTCAGCGGCCATGTTGCGGCTATTTGCGCTCGGTGGTGAGCCATTGTTCGAGGATGATCAGTTTCGTTACCTTTGGGATGGTTATCAGACAGCTACCACACAGGATCCTTACACGCTCGCACCGGCAGAGTTTTTTGATCGGGACGTGCCGGAAAAATTTGAACCAATTCTGTCACTGATCAATTATCCGGATATTGCCACTGTGTACGGGCCGGTCGCACAATGGGTTTTCGCACTGGGTTATCTCACGGATGCAGCAAAGCTATGGCCGCTACAATTGTTTGGCGGTTTGGCAGACTTGCTGATACTGGTGCTGCTGTTTCGATTAGGTGCTGGAAATGCGTTGTTGCTCTACGCCTGGTCACCACTGCTGCTGAAAGAGTTTGCGCTGACTGCGCACCCGGATGTGTATGCCATATTGGGGGTGATCGCCAGCGTCATACTACTAAAGCGACAACACATTATATTGGCGGGCATCGCACTTGGCTTAGCGTTTGGTGCGAAGGTCTTTGCGGTGCTCGCTTTGCCGTATTTGTTATCCGGTTATTGGTCCCTTAAGAACTGGGTATTATTAATTGCTTCGTTTTTGGTGACACTGCTCTGCATCACTTTCTGGTTTGGCTCGGCACAAATATGGGCGCCGGAAGGTTTGCGGGCGATGGCGGACAGTTGGTTGTTTAATGCCGGTTTGTACCTTGTGTTGTTAAATTATCTGGACTTCCAGACCATCAAGATTCTGTTACTTAGTGCATTTACAGCTTACGTAGCTGTTACCTGTGTTTTGCGTTTGATGAGAGCGCGCGAAAATAGAATGCCTGCACCAGCTAACACTACAAACTGGTCTGCATCTGTGCACGGTTTCAGAGGTGACTGGGTGTTTGTGCTTTTTTTGATGGCACTGCCAGTTATAAACCCCTGGTATGTTGCCTGGGTATTGCCGTTCGCGACACTTTACCCGCGCTGGTGGTCCTGGTCTTTGAGTTACTGCTGTTTGATTTCGTATTGGTATGGCACCTACTCTGGCGCGACCGAGGGCGTATCACTGCAATTGGCGCCTGTCGTTGTGGCTGTTGAATACCTGGCCATTGTTGCTATTCCATTGATAGCAGTCATTGTCATAAGACGGGTGACGACAGATGGAGCGTATGTTAGCTACACACGTATGTGATTGAAGAAGTGGGTATCGACGACTGTGTCGTATTGAAACTAGCTGCGTCACCGCTAAGGCAACGCAACTCTTGCAAACTTACTAGCCTTTGAGGCGCAGTTTGTAACGCTTGTTGAGGTAGTGCAGTATCGCGTCACCCTGATCTTCAGGAACCAGATCTGCGATCTTCAAATTTGGATCTGCGCAACTGTAGAGACTGTTCACAAAATCCGATACCGATCCGTTTTTAAATTGCTTGGCGGATCGTCGCGACAGTTTTTTTACGTCATCACCTGATCGCACACAGTAATCCGTCTTTCCTGATTTGTAATATGATCTGCCGAGCTCGTACTGCTTATCAACAGAACGACTGCTGGAAGACCCGAATGAGCTTCCGCCGGAAGATGCCAGTAACTGGGGACTGGCGATTGTTAGGCTGGCAGCCAGACAAGCTGCAGCAAGAGTTGCTTTTCGGGAGAGAGCAGATTTATAAGTCATTCTCATTTCTTCACTTTGGTTTTAAGACACGCTTGGGGATGGGGCATTGCGTACAGGAACAGACAATTGCCAAACACGAGAGTTCAATTTGTAACCGGGTCGTATTGCTTTGTAATTCACGCTTTTGATGTGTACCTTCATTCATTACCGCAGTGGCCATTACCGCGGTGCATAGGCACACTGAAAACTGTTCACTTTTTGACCTGATTTGCGAACCCGTTTACATGCAGAATACGAACCATCTGATTATCTTTGCCCGTGCGCCAGTTTATGGTCGAGTTAAGCAGAGACTGGCTCGTGATATTGGCAAATCGGCAGCACATGAATTTTATCACGAAACTCTCACAGCGCTGATTGCGCGCCTCAGGCATGGGCCATGGAAGCTCACCGTTTCCGTAGCAACACCCGGTGATCAGCATCATGAAGTGTTTAACGGGATTGAGACATCCGAGCAACCGTTTGGTGACTTAGGCGTACGCATGAAAAGCGTATTGAATAACTACACCAGTTCCCACCGGATCATTATCGGTAGTGACATTCCAGACATTGAAGCGGAACATGTTAAGCATGCATTTGAGTTATTGACGAATAACGATCTGGTTTTTGGGCCGGCTACCGATGGTGGTTTTTGGTTGATCGGTTGTAGTGCGGCAGAGTCAAAATTCGAACAGCAGGATCAGGTTTTTATGAACGGCGTTCGGTGGTCCACTTGTCATGCTTTAGCCGATACTCTCAAAACACTGCCACCGCACAAAAGAGTTGCGACAACTTGTACCTTGTCGGATGTTGATGACCTCCAGGCGTATCAACAGCAACGTACAGGCGCAATCTGAACCCAACAAAAATGGAGCGTTCTATAGAAAGTTTGATTGTAGCGTTGCATGCGTTGGCTGGCAGCTCGGTGAGCCGCCAATCAGGAAGCGTACGCGAATCACTGTTACCACCCTTGAGTGATAACTTGCGTGAGGTACTGTTACAGATCCGTGCTGAAGATCTGCAGGAAATGCCTGGCAAGGGTCTGGCACATGACCATATTTCTCTCGGCGATTCTATGCTGTTGCTGCGAATACCCAGGCAGAGTCAACTGGCGTTGAATGCACAAGACAACTTGCAATACCAGGTGACCTGCTTCGCTCGTATGCTGCCCAGCGGTTGCACACCCGCCTGTCATGCTTTGCTGCCTCCATCGGAGGAGTTGCAAATGGGTGCGTTACTGGTGGAACAAATAGCCGGGCGCACACCTGCCAGTGGAGATGATTTTCAAGCTATGGCGAAATCACTGGCGTCCATTCATCGCTTAGATCTGCCTGCTGCAGCGGAAAGGGCCCCGCTTTATGATCAACAAAACTCATTGGCGGACACGTTGTCTGAGGTTATGTCGCAGGCAGGTTATCTGAATCGCGGAGATGTCAGTCCCGGTAGTCTGAGTATGATTATGGAGCAACTGGAGTTGGCAAGAGCAGAAACAGAGTCACTGCAATCACCTCCATCGCATCTGATCTCGTTTGATGCTCATCCGGGAAACTTTCTTATCGACAGGGATGGAAGGGCGATTCTGGTTGATTTGGAAAAAGGACGTTACGGCGGTGCCGGTTTTGACCTTGCTCATGCAACGCTCTACACATCAACCACGTGGGATACGCAAGTTTGCACAGAACTGCCATCAGGTGAAATAGAAAAATTTTATAAAAAGTGGTTGCATGAAATGCCTGATGAGTCGGGAATAAATATACAACCTTATCTTATTCCTATGCGTCGCATGATGTGGCTTTGGTCGGTAACCTGGTGCGCTAAATGGCGTGTAGAGAGTAAGGCCGCCAGGCGCACACAAAAGCATCGGGCGCAAAACACCGAAGACTGGGCAACACAAAACAGGCCTGATGCATTGGTTAAGCATGTCGAGGAAAGGACAAATCATTATTTGCAGGAAGATGTAATTAGTAAATTAACAACTGAATTCGAAACCCTTACTTTCACGTAGTGTCAAAGTAAGTGAAATCCGTAGCTGATGTGTTAAAGAGCGTTTGAGTAATGGCATGGTCCGAAATATCAACAACAACGAGAGTGAACCAATGAGCATCCGACCGCGCGGTATTCTTGTTGTGGTTTTAATCTCGTGGCTCATGGCAAATCTGACTCTTGCATCCCTGACTTTTGCATCAGAGACCCGTAAGTCCAATAGCGAGAAGTCCAATAGCGAGACGGCAACCGAACTAAGTAACGATCAAATAGCGGCTTTGAGCCTGCAAATGTTTTCAGTTCAGGGCAGCGCCAAGACCCCAATAGTTGAACAGCTGGCAGCGCTTAATGACAAAAGTCTGATTCCGACATTTGTACTTGCCATGCGCTGGACCGGGTCAGACGTGCGAGTATCCAAAGCGCTGCAGCAGTTGACTGGAGAGGAGTTGACCAACTGGCATGATGCTTATGCCTGGCAGCAGCGTCATCCTGAAATCATCCCACATACAACTTATCGCGATTTAAAGCTCTGGTTTCTGGGCAACACAGACAAACGTTTTCTAACGCTTTTTGAAGAGCCGCATGGCAGCCGTGAAAACATGCGTATCAGGCTTGAGGAAATCGTTTGGGGAGGCGCACTCTACGATGACATTCCGTCACTTGATCACGCCACAATGATTGCCGCAGATGAGGCAGATTATCTGCTGGATCAGGACCTGGTATTCGGTGTTGAAATAAACGGCGACATTCGCGCCTACCCACTGAGAATATTGGGATGGCATGAGATGGTGAATGATGTCATTGGCGGTGTGCCTGTAGCACTTGCCTACTGCACACTTTGTGGTTCAGGAATTTTGTATGAAACACAACTTGAAGGACGCGAGCAGCCACTTGTGTTTGGATCATCGGGGCTTCTGTATCGATCTAATAAATTGATGTTGGAACGAAACAGCAACAGTCTTTGGAATCAATACAACGGTGCGCCGGTTGTGGGGTCAATGGCAGGTAGTGACATTAAGCTTAAAATCAGACCGGTCACAATAAGCAGCTGGCAGGACTGGCGCACATCTAATCCTTCAACAACTGTTCTGTCATTGGATACAGGCTATATCCGCAATTACGATTCAGGTTTTGTCTACCGTGAGTACTTTGACAGTCCGCACCTGATGTTTCCGGCTGCCGTTAATGACGAAAGCTCACTGCAGAAAAAGGATTATGTATTCGGTGTCAGAGGACTTGCTGCCAGCAAGGCTTGGCCACTGGATGTATTTACTGATACTCCTGTTATCAACGACAAGGTCGGCACACAATCGCTGGTGCTGATCGGAGATACCGCCACGCGAACTGTGCGTGCTTACGAGCGAAATCGTGACGAAACATTTGAATTTGCGGTTGGTAACAGATTGACGACGAGTGAGAATTCCTGGCACGCAACTGAGAGTTTCCTGGAGTCTGCCAATGGAGAACAAAAGCGTGCCCGAATTGCGGGGCATATCTCGTATTGGTTTGCCTGGGATAATTTTTTGGGGGTTCGAAGCGAGCTTTATAAGCGCTAGCAAGAGCTGCCCCAATGTGCTTGGCAGACAACGCTAACTTGCATTAGTTCAGTCCGTTTTGGGTTGATTTTTCAAGTATTTTCGACAAATAAATGACTAATGATAAATCTACGCTACTTTTGGTCAGATCTTATGGTCGCCGGGTTAGCTATTTGCTATCTTGGACACTGCCGTTCGTTTGTGTTGCAAAAACAAATATGAATGTCTGATCAAAAGTCAGACTTATTTACCCCGTATAACCAACCAGTGCGCGGGGGCTTCACATCAAAGGGCAGCAAACCCGGTGGACATTCGTTCATTGGCAACCGTGCGATCTCGCGCTCCACGATCCTGTGGCGTACCGGGAAAGCACATTGAGGAGAAAATATGCGTACACGCTTTTTTTCTACACTCGGTGCTGTGCTTTTATTGTCATTTGGCTCGTTTTCAGCCAATGCCAAGGAAGTCGTGCCGATGTTGGGAGGCGTGCTGATCGATGGTTACGATTTCGGTACTGATATCGGACCCAAAGGCAGCGCGGCTTTTGACAATGGTAAAGTTACAGGTGCTTACAACGGCCTGAAAATGCCACAAGGCAGAAAGGCTATTTTCGCCTGGCTCCATGACACGGTTAATAATAGATCCGAGTACATTGGTCCAGTCGGATGGCTGAAAAATGGAACTGCAGGCAAAGATAAAGGTCGATTTAGCATAGATCTGCCAGCCAAGTATGCCAATGGCAACTTTGGCAGCTATGAGATCATTGGCTTTTCATCTGAAAGTACTGCGTACATTAACGGTCAAGGTCAGGCGGCTACTATTCCTGCTGAACCTCGCGGAAGCGATATTCAGAAAGAACTGAAGCCTGCTTTCTACCTTTATGCGGCATTGCCGGGAGCTGACACTGATCTGCACTACTGTGGTCATGGTCAGGATTTCTTCTACGCAAAAGCGCCTGAATCACAGGTATGCTACGACTGACTGTGCGGTCAAAAGTACTCAAGTTGCATCCAGGCGGGCCTCGCAGCCCACTAG
>CAYPDN010000192.1:0-7701 GCA_964409445.1 uncultured Granulosicoccaceae bacterium | reverse complement strand
CTATTAACATTCCACTGATTCACATTGCAGATTCAACAGCCCCTGCAATTAAAGACGCGAAAATTACATCTCCGCTGTTGCTTGCGACACGCTACACAATGGAGCAGGACTTCTATAAAGGTTACCTTAAAGAGCATCACAACATTGAGGTAGTAACGCCCGATGATAAAGGTCGAACTATTGTCCACAATATAATCTATGAGGAACTGTGTCGTGGAGTGGTGCTGCCTGCGTCGAAAGATAGATACCTGGAGGTAGTAGAGCGTGCAGACGCCGACGGCGTTATTTTCGGTTGTACTGAAGTGGGTTTATTGCTGTCTCAGAGTGACTTAACGGTTCCCGCTTTTGATACAACTCAATTGCACGCCGAGGCAGCTATCAATTATGCACTTCAATGACTACGTCCCACTTCGCTGTTACCAAGAATCTATCAGGTAACACAGAAAAGGGGAAAATAACGAGACATCAGCTACCGCTGTTATTGATCAAATCTTTAACCCAGGAGGCATCACCGGGGAGAACACTCTGCACCACAGGCAGAGACATTATCCACGCGACCAGTGCGGCGAGAAGGGCGATTATTGAGGCTGCGACAATCGCTGCCAGAAAGATTTTGAAGATCAGCCAGACCAGCTGAAAAAATGGAATATCCATGTCGATAACATTGACAAAACCGACGTGATCTTCGCCCTCATCGTAGTGTGAGTCGTAGTTGGGGGCGTAGTACCGATCATCAGTCTCGTAGCGCACCGGCTCACGTGCCGGATTTCCTGGATGTCCGGCTGAGCGCGTGTCGTCTGAATTTCTCATGTTGTCCCCGTTGGAATGCAGAACCCGCTAGGTTTGCGTGCTTGAATATGAATCTGTCGAGGCCGCAGATTCTAGCACGACGGCAATGGAAATTGGGTGTTATGCGGCAGAAGTACTGGTGGGGTTACGCTATGAATCCGGCCGCTGAGGCAGGTGGTCGGAGCTAACTGATCCGTTTATAACCCTGGTTGTAAACCGCTGTGCCGGGATTCACCAAGGACTCGTGGTAAATCAATCAGGTAGAACTTTGCTATCAGAAAAAAGTGCCGGGCTTTTAGTTTCAATTGGTTCTCCCTGGTGTCAGACGTGATGTGGTGCTGTAACATGGAAATCAACGGATCTGTGTCGCCCGTGAGGCCGACGCTGGCTCGCGTTTCCACGTTATTTAGCTCGCTTTACGACGCACGATAATCGTTTGATCAGTGTACGGTTCTTAAGTTCAGTTGCTGCATCAATCGAGCCACTCAAAACTAAAATTTGAAACTCCTCAACCATCGAATTCAGCACAACCCTTCTACCTAAAAAAGCAATCAGGCCGTGAAAAAACAAATCAGGGGATCAGTCGCTACGTATGGTGAGCTGATACTGCAATATCCGAAACTGGTTCTCATTATCGGTTTGATTCTGGCCTTGATTGCATCATCTGGAATGGCGAGGCTCGCCAGCACGCCGGACAACCGGGTGTTCTTCGGCAAGGATAACCCGCACCTTCAGGCTCTGGAGGCGCTGGAAGATACCTACACAAAGACTGACAATGTGTTTATTGCCATGGCACCGGTGGATGGCAATTTGGCTGATCCACAAACTCTGTCCGCGGTGCGCGAGTTAACCGAAGCTGCCTGGAAGATTCCATACTCAAGCCGTGTAGATTCGCTTTCGAATTTTCAGCATACCCTGGCCGATGGTGATGATCTGCTGGTGACAGATCTGATCGCTACAGAAGGAGTGATCACGCAGGCGCAGGCCGACGATGTAATCAAAACAGCTCTGGAAAAAGAATTTCTGGTCAACCGGCTGATCTCTAAAGACGCTACAGTCACCGGTTTGAATGTCACCATTCTAAAGCCCGAAAACAATCTTGATGCTGTCTATGAAGTTGTCGACTACACGAATGAGCTGATCAGTGATTTTGAAAACCGCTATCCGGAAATGAATTTTTATTTGACCGGTGGTGCACCCTTTGATGTTGCGTTCTCGGTGTTGCCGAACAGTGAAGGTGCCGTGCTGATTCCGATTATGTTTCTTATAATTCTGCTGATTGTCGGATTGGCGCTGAAAACGGTGTGGGCAACTGTATCTGTGATGCTGCTTATAGTCCTTTCGGTCTCGGTTGCTATGGGGCTTGCCGGTTGGAGTGGTGCCGTGCTCAACGCCGGAACTACCGGTGCACCGATTATTATCTCAACGCTTTCGGTTGCCCATTGTGTGCATCTGCTGGTGACGGTCAGGCAACGAATGGCGCAGGGATGGGATCAGAAAAAGGCCGTCGTCGAGTCTTTAAGAGTTAACTTAGCGCCAATCTTTATTACCAGCGCTACTACCGCTATTGGATTTTTAACGCTTAACTTCTCCGATGCCCCTCCGTTTCGATTGTTAGGCAATATCGTCGCAACCGGTGTGCTGGCAGGGTTTATTCTATCGGTGACAATGTTGCCTGCGATTCTGGCGCTGGTAAAACTGAAACCGGCTGGAAGTGTTTCAATACTACGCAACGGCTTGTCAGCACTGGGTGCATTTGTGGTTCGATACGACAAACCAATATTGTGGGGTATGGCAGCGCTGGTGATTGTGCTGTCGCTCGGTAGCGTTAAAATAAAGCTGGACGATAATTTTCTTACCTACTTTAGTGAAAAGTTCGAAATTCGGCGCGATACGGATTTCATAGAGCAACATCTGACCGGTCTTAATGCGATAGAGTGGTCATTGCCAGCTGCAACTGAAGGTGGCGTCAGTGATCCTGTTTACCTGCAGCAAATTGATGATTTTCGTACCTGGCTCAGACAGCAGCCTAAAGTGACTAACGTCGGCGCGATCAGTACTACGATAAAAGAACTGAATAAAAGCATGAACGGTGATGATCCGGCCTTTCAGGTGATACCTGAGTCTCGTGAGCTTGCTGCTCAGTATCTGCTTATGTACGAAATGTCTTTGCCCTATGGTCTCGATCTTAACAACACCATCGATATTGCCAAGTCACAGAGCAGGGTTGTGGCGATACTGCAGAATGCATCGTCTGCAGAAATGCGCGATCTAAACCAGCTGGCGGAAAGCTGGCTGAGTGAAAATGCGCCACAGCATTTTGCAGAGGGTAGTGGATTATCAATGATTTTTGCCTATATTTCAGAGCGCAACATTAACTCCATGTTGTTCGGTTCACTGTTGGCTCTGGTGCTGATCTCTCTGATACTTATTTTTGCGCTGCGCAGTTTAAAGATCGGGCTGGTAAGTTTAATCCCTAATCTTGTGCCAGCTGCGATGGCGCTGGGCCTGTGGGGTTACACTGTCGGGGTGGCTGGTTTGTCTATCGCTGTGGTAGTTGCGGTAACTCTGGGTATAGTCGTCGACGATACCGTGCATTTTCTTAGTAAATACCTGCGCGCCAGGCGAGAACAAGGCATGTCACCGAAGCAGGCTGTTGTGAATACTTTCGAGACTGTTGGTGTGGCATTACTGGTTACTTCTGTAACCTTAATGGCGGGTTTTATCGTTTTGTACTGGTCCGGGTTTAAAGTGAATTCAGAGATGGGAATTCTGACTGCGATTACCATTGCATTTGCATTGATCGCAGATTACCTGTTGTTGCCACCTGTATTGATGGCAGTAGATCGAGATCAGCTATCCTGATTTTTGCTGGTAACTGGATTCACCAGTTTTACCAGGAATTCAGAAGCTTTAAAAAAGTGTAAGTGCCGGGCCTTGCGTGAATTTAACACCAATACATGAATGTAGGTGCGCGTAATGTTATTGTGCCAGCCGAACAACTTTCCTTTGACGCACTTAAACACGATCCAAATTGTATGACCGAAAACACTGATAGCGAAACTTCAAAGCGATCTCCCACTATTCGCACCATGGCGATGCACGGCGACACCAATCCTGCCGGAGATATTTTTGGCGGCTGGGTACTGTCGCAAATGGATATGGCAGCAGGTATATGCGCCGGCCAGAGAGCACAGGGCCGCGTAGTTACTGCCGCCATTGACGGTATGCGTTTTTATCGGCCAGTCAAAGTTGGGGACGTTCTGGGTATCTATACATCCGTTACTCGTGTCGGGCGATCATCCATGGATGTTCTGGTGGAAGCCTGGGTACGGCGTGATCGTATTGGTGTGCGAGAAAAAGTGACCGAAGCGACTTTTTCCTTTGTAGCCTTAGGTGAGGATGGCAAGTCTGTGCAATTGCCTTCGAGTGATGATATTCCAGAGTATGTGAAGGAACAATTTGGCGACTTGTAGTAATCGTATTCGTCGCTAACGTCTGTCTTAATAAATTGTGCCAGGATTAAACGCTTCAAAGGGAGCCGCATTAAAGTATGCGCACACTGTGGAGCAATCGGCCCGATGTTATTTGTCTTTATCCATCATTGATTTAAGATCTGCGAACGGATTATGAGTTGTGACAGTGGCTTGTTCTTCACCATAAGTGATTTGCTCTACGAAGCGCTGATGTTCGTTGTCGTGGCAGAAAACACATAGCAATTCCCAGTTTGATCCATCTTCAGGGTTATTGTCATGATTATGATCACGGTGATGGACCGTTAGTTCGCGGACATTGCTGTTGTCAAACTCGCGCATACAGCGACCACATACCCAGGGGTACATTTTTAATGAGCGTTGCCGGTAGCCATCTTCGCGTTTGGCGTAGTTTTCTCTGGCAGCTGCAACCAATTTGTCCAGGTCGTTTTCTGACATATCGTATTTCCTCAGCTTTTATCCCGTATTGCATCTCGACCTTTTACAGACAGGCTCTGCAGAGCGGGTTTATCGCTAAATGACACCATACTACATTTGCTCAGAATTTCTAACTATTCCTGATGATTTCTGTTGCCTGGAATACGGTAAGATTAAAAACTGTTAACACCCCTCAGGTGATGGTGTATACGGTGTTCAAGATCCTAACTACAGGTTAGTCCGCAAAATGAATCTTTACTTCAGACTGCTTTGGGTAGTGCTAATGGCGCGTCGTCGCAAGGTTATTACCGAAGATGATTTGAGCAATGAAATTAACACTACGATCATGCCTAATGATCTTGACCTGAATCTACATGTTAACAATGGCCGATACATGACCTTATGTGATTTTAATCGGGTTGATCTTTTTGTACGGTCGGGACTGGCATCTATCATGATCACCAACAAGCTGGCACCGATAGTTGCGGAGCACACGATGACCTACGTCAAACCGTTGAAGGTGTTCAACAGAATAAAAATAACTATGCAGATCACGCACTGGGATGAAAAGTACTTCTATGCGACACACACGTTTTATCGTGGTGAAAAAATCGTAGCTGAGGGTACATCAAAGTCATTGGTTGTCAGTCGCAAGGATGGCAGACTCACACCATTGCAGGTGTTGACTATGGTTAATGAGTATCAGGCGACCCTGTCAGTTGATGGGAGCTAGATTTCCATCGAGATCGGACCATTGAGTGTGGGCATCGAGAGTGCGCAGGGTGAGCGGGTGACGTAGAGTAAGTGAGGCAGAAGGTTATGATGACAGGCGTTTATACCATCGCAGCGGTTTGCTGTTTTCACGGATAAGGACTTTCTTCGCTTCAAGATCCAGCTGTACAGTCTTGGACCACCACGCGACTTTAGCACCACCTGGAAATAACTCTTCCAGGTGTGGTTTCATATCAGTGCATAGTTCTGCATGAGTGAGACCCGGTGATCTGTCAGGCAATACCTTAAGCATGGCTTCTTTAACCGCACGATATCTGGCGGCGTCAACGTTTTTGGTTTGTCCCGGCACATTAACGTTTTCAACCGTTACCTGTTGCTGTTTACTGATGGTCACTTAACCGGGTGAAGCGAATGGCTTTTAAGCGGTAGTGACGTAGCGCAAAATCTCTACTACCTGCTCGGGCGTCTGTGCCCAGCCCATTGCCGCAGAGTCTACTTCTTTTAGCGGATGGATGATGTCTGCATCGTGCAGGGTGATGTAGGGTTTGCCCAGGGCCGCTAGCTGGCCCGCATCAAATGCCGCATTCCATTGTTTGTACTTATCACCAAAGCGCACCACCGCGATATCACATTTGGCAATGAGATTTCTGGTTCGAATGCCGTTAACCTTGGAAGATTTATGATCGCGCCAGAAACTATCTGATTCGTCTCCAAGTACGTCGCCGGCGGCATCACTGGCATCGTGATCGGTCACCGCAGAGCAGAAACTGACCGGCAGGTTCAGCTTGTTGCATCCACTGGCGATTTGTTGCCGCCAGTCGGTGTGAATTTCTCCCGAGAGATATACGCTCCAGGTCATGTCTTTGCTCCTGAGTGGGGTGTCGGTTATTTTAGAGTTACAGAGATCAAATTGATAGCGCAGCGGTTCGACTATTTGTGTTGACTGCGAGTAAACTGGCTGCAGGAACAGCCAAGAAAAGTACCATGAAAAAAGACCCAAAATCGTTTAGAAGCTACCGCTGGCTTGGAGAAGATGATTTGCGATCATCGAGTCATCGCTCGCGCTTTATGCAAATGGGCTATGGTGCGGAGGACTGGGAAGGTCGTCCGGTCATTGCGATCGTCAATACCTGGTCCGATATTAACCAGTGTCACTCGCACTTTAAGCACAGAGTAGATGACATCAAGCGAGGTGTATTGCAGGCAGGTGGCATGCCGCTGGAGTTGCCGGCGATTTCACTTTCAGAGCCCATTGTTAAACCATCGACAATGCTGTATCGGAATTTTCTTGCGATGGAAACTGAAGAGCTGTTACGCAGCCACCCGGTCGATGGCGCGGTACTGATGGGTGGTTGTGACAAAACAACTCCGGCTTTGCTGATGGGGGCTATCAGTATGGATATTCCCGCGATCTATGTTCCTGCAGGCCCGATGCTGCGTGGCCACTGGAAGGGTAAGACGCTTGGCTCGGGCTCTGATTCCTGGAAGTACTGGGACGATCTTCGCGCTGGTGAAATTGATCGTCAGGACTGGAACGAGGTTATGGGTGGTATTGCGCGTTCATACGGAACCTGTATGACAATGGGCACCGCTGCAACGATGATGTCTATCGCAGACAGTATAGGTATGTGTCTTAACGGTGCGAGTTCAATTCCTGCCGCAGACTCTAATCATATCCGTATGTGCAGCGCCTCCGGTCGGCGTATTGTCGAGATGGTGTGGGAAGACTTCAAACCGTCGGACATACTGACATCAGATGCGTATCAAAACGGTGTAACGGCTGCAATGGCGATGGGGTGTTCTACCAATGCGATTATTCATTTAATAGCTATGGCGCGTCGCAGTGGTGTTGATTTAAGTCTTGCAGATTTTGAAGCCAAGAGCCGGCGTATTCCGGTCATTGCCAACATCCGCCCCAGTGGCGATACCTACCTTATGGAAGACTTCTTCTATGCCGGTGGGTTGCCCGCAATGCTGTCGCGCATTGAAGATGAACTGCTTACTGGTTGTATAACGGTGTCCGGTAAAACCTGGGCGCAGGCACTGGAACGCGCTGAAGTTTATAACGACGATGTGATCAGAAGCACCGATAACCCTATCTATGCAGAAGGTGCGCTGGCAGTGCTTAAAGGCTCACTTGCACCCGACGGTTGTGTGATAAAGCCATCTGCCTGTGAGCCGCGTCTTTTGCAGCATACCGGGCCGGCACTGGTATTTGATAACTACGCGGAAATGAAAGCCAATATCGACAACGATGATCTGGATGTTG
>CAYPDN010000191.1:0-7740 GCA_964409445.1 uncultured Granulosicoccaceae bacterium | reverse complement strand
TTGTAGGCGTAGGACATCATTTCGCGTCTAAAGAGAATGTCCAGTTCTGTTTCGAGCTTGTCTTGCGCAATGCTGTATGCGATACCATCGCAAGTACCGCCGCTCTCAAGCCCCATCATCAGACCGGGCAGTTCCACGCTGCCACGACCGAGCACTGTCCAGAAACAAAAGCTGCGGTGATAACCGTCTATGCGGCATGCATTGGTAGATTCCACCTCGATAGCCGGATTCCAGATCAGTGAGCCATAAGCGAATATTCGGAACTCTGTTTTGTCTGGTGCGCTGGCGATGGTGTCGCGAACCAGTTTCTGTCGAACATCGTCCGGCATCAGTTTGTACTGGCCCGGTCTGCTTTCAGCAAGTTTCCGGATATCCCCGTTTAGCAGGGCGTCCCGGTTCATTTTCTGTTCGTTTTTCATGTTTGTTAGAGTGTAAACAGATTGGACGTCTGAGTACATTGACTGTACATAGCTGGTGTGAGGTCATTCGATTGCGACAGTTCACCGAATTCTCTATATTGCAGACGACCTTTGCAATATATCCAGGTTTATGGCCAATAACTATCAGACGCTCTCGCTAAGCAAGCCCGATTCGGATGCAGCGGATGGAAATCTATTGATCGTCACGCTCGATCGGGAAGCGGCATCCAATGCTTTTAACACGCAAATGGCCCGTGATCTGATCGATGTGTTTGAAGGTTTCGCACACAACCCTGATCAGTACCGTGTGATAATTCTGACGGGGCGTGGTGAGAAGGCATTTTGCGCAGGCGGAGATCTGAAAGAGCGTAAAGGAATGTCTGATACTGACTGGCAGAAACAGCACCTGGTGTTTGAGAGAATGGTGCGTGCTGTGATTGATTGCCCGGTACCGGTTATCGGCGCGGTCAATGGTGCTGCTTACGGCGGTGGATGTGAGTTGGTGGCGGCGCTGGATTTTGTCTATGCTGCAGAGCATGCGAAGTTTGCACAAACTGAAACTCAGCTTGGCATTATACCCGGCATTGGTGGTACGCAAACTCTGGCGCGTGCTATCGGTGAACGTCGGGCAAAAGAATACGTATTGAGTGGCAAGTCGTTTACTGCAGCTGAAGCTTGTCAGTGGGGTTTGGTAAATGAAGTGTTTCCGACAGTGCAATCACTTAATGACGCGGTGTTAGCGGTGGCGACAAGAATCGCCAGTAATGCTCCATTAGCAGTCAGGCAAGCCAGACAATCCATTCATACAGGGCTGCAATTGTCTTTGGCCGAAGGTATGGCATTCGAGATAGAGGCGTATAATACGCTGGTCTCAACCGCAGATCGCTACGAGGGTATATTAGCGTTTAATGAAAAACGTAAACCTGTATTTACCGGCACCTGAAACAATAGAAAGTGGCAGTCTATGAAAATTACATCAGTTGATGTGTATGTCCTGAAGACACCACTTGAAGAACCGTTTGCGTTCTCGCAGGGTTGGGTGCATCAGCGTTCAGCTACTCTGGTACGTATTCAGACGGATAACGGTTTGAGTGGCTGGGGTGAGGCTTTTGCGCAAGGCCTGGAGCCACCGGAAATTTCTTCTGCGGTCATCAGACACGCGTTAGTGCCAGTGGTTTTAAACCGCGATGCGCTGGACATTAATGTGCTGTGGCACGAAATGTATAACAAGACGCGCGACTATGGTCGCAAAGGCAGTGTGCTGGCCGGCATAAGTGCCATTGATATCGCTCTGTGGGATCTCGCCGGCAAGTATTACAAGCAGCCTGTCTATCAGTTGTTGGGTGGTGCATTCAGAAAGAACGTAGTGCCTTATGCAACCGGCTTTTACAGGATTGCCGGGCAGGGGGAATCAGCACGGCTGGCGGAGGAGGCGGTTCAGCATCGGGCTGCAGGGTTTAAGGCAATGAAAGTTAAGCTCGGTTTTGGTGTTGATGACGATATCAAAGTGATGCGTGCAATAGATAATGCCCTGATCGCAGATCAGGGTAATGATCATAGCTGTGAGTTAATGGTCGATACCAATCATGCTTACGGCCGGGCGGAAGCCCTGCGGCTTGGTCGCGCGTTGGAGGAATACAATATCCGCTGGTATGAAGAGCCGCTGGTGCCAGAGGATCTTGATGGTTATCGTGAGTTGCGCCGCGCGCTGTCAATACCGATCGCTGCCGGTGAAAACGAGCATACCATCTACGGTTTCAACCAATTGCTCGATGTAATTGATATTGCTCAGCCGGATGTCGGTTCGTGTGGTGGTTTGACTGCGGCTCGGGATATAACCGCAATGGCTCAGTCCAGGGGGGTGATGGTAAACCCGCATGTCTGGGGCAGTGCTGTAGCGCAGGCTGCATCTCTGCAGCTTATTGCATCTCTGCCTGTACCGCATCATTCATTGTTTGCAACACAACCGGTGCTTGAATACGATCGCTCATCTCATCCGTTCCGCAAAGAACTGATCTCAACACCCTGGGTGCTTTTAGATGGTGAGATTGCGGTACCTGATGGGCCGGGCCTGGGTATTGATATTAAAATGGATGTGATTGAAAAATACCAGTCAACAAATACCTGATGAAAGAACCGAAAATTAAAGAACCAAATCTGACGGTTGGCTTCGATTGCGGTTTACGCATGAACAGGAATTGAACTAATTTCCCTGAACATAATCGTAAGTAATGTTGACTGATTGCGGCTTATTGTTCAGCTTTGTAATCGGCCCGATGCCTGAATAGCGAATAAGCCTTTTATTTTTGTCGTAGTTCATGTAAAAGCTGGGAAGCATGGCTTGCAACACCATGTTATCAATAGATACTTTGAAACAGATATTATCTTCGTTTTCGCAATTGCTGCGTTTTATCTGTAATGGTATGAGTGTGGCTTTATCAATCCGCATAAACTTCACTTTAGCGGATTTTCCGGTCATTAGTTGATCCCAATCCGCTAAGATAAAACGGTGAAACGAAGCATCGATGACTGTATTGGAATCTATCTCTACAGTTTTTTCAGATTTTAAAGTCTCTGTGCCATTCGCTGCTACTTTAATGTTCTTAACATTTGCAATATTGCCATTGACCGTAATTCGAAATCCCCTGGCGCGACGGTAGTCGATAAATTCAAAGAGGTCAGGAATCTGAGGGTTGCTACCGAAAACCAGCTGCTTGTACGCAATTGCTTTGCGCTCGGGAGACCAGTAACTTACCCGCAGCGTGTTGCTCAGTGGGTCGTCGTGGAAAACTTCTGTGTACTGAAGTTCTGATTTTTCTTTTTTTCGGGCATAGCCGTAGATACTTCCGTTCTGATCGTTGGGTTGTATTTCACCTTGTGTGGGAAATGCGATAGCTTTTGACTGACACAGGAACAGAATCACGCTGCAAATCAGTGTGGTGCACAAGCGTGCAGTTGAACTCATCAGAAATACCTCTTCACAGATTTTTCGTGGAAACCCCGGTTATGCCACAACAGAGTTATGGCACAGCGATGCTTACTGGTGGCTGAAATCGTTCTGACTGGATTCACAATTGGCTAAAGTCAGCTACTTCTGAAAAGAATAGAAGTTGGCTGATATAGACTGGTAAGTGAATGAGCGCGTAAAACAACTGGCAACGAACGAAGCTATTATCCAACCACTATCAATAGCAATGCCAGTAGCAACAAACCGCACGCGGATTTTACCACGAGTTACATCCCGGCTCAGCAAGAACATCGGATGACATTGCAATCAGTCATTGGTGAAACAGTGTTCACAAAAAAGTAACAGTCCGTTCATCACGCCTTAAGCTGATATTTGTGGCGCTGGCATGATACCTGACCTTTCTGTTCGTTAAACAAGATCTTATCGGTTGTCTCGGGACTCTGAGCTGGCTACGGGTTCTCACCTTTGGTCACCGCTGTGAGTGTGTTCACAGGGTGCCGGCGCTGGTGTGTCCGAATACCGTCGTCAAAGATCTGGTAATTGAATTTTCATCGCCATCTCTTTGTCGATCTGTGAGAACAAAAGCGTCTAATATGAATGACCATGAAGCCGTAATCGGGAAGATTACACTTGGCTTAAAAAGTACACTTTTTCGGGTTCTCGCTACAGTAGCGGCGGTTATCGTGCTGCAGGCTTGTAATTCCAACGGTGATGACAACGGCGAGATTATCGGTTTCTCTTATGTAGATGAACTCGATAATGTGTACGAACCATTTCAACCCGAACTGGGAGCCGCGGTTCCTGTTGCAGCCAGGGCAGCACTCGAAGCCGCAAACCTGCCTTACCCGCCATTTAACCCACACAATATTAAATCGATCGGTCCGAGCGGCTGGCTTAATCGCAACGAGCTCGTACAGGCAGGCGTTGGCGATGTGATATTTAATCAGCTGTGGTCAGTGTGGCAACCAAGTCCGAATCTGTCGCAGCGTGATCCCAATACTTTTGAATACGATAACATGGTGTGGCGGATTGACCCGGTCAAGGAAAAGCAGATCAGATGGTATTCATCACAAGGCATCAATGTCACTGCAGTTTTGTATGGCACACCTGAGTGGGCCAGAAGGACAAACACCAGCAGAGTGGCCAATGTTCCACTGATACATCCGGGCTTTATAGCGCCCGATGATCCGAACGACTATGCCCGTTATGTGGGTATGATTGCACGAAGATACAACGGCGCAAATGGTAACGGGCGCATTGTGAATTTTATTATTCAAAACGAAATTAATGCGATCGACTGGTTTAACCCTGGCTGTGGTGAAACTGATCATCCGTGCGAGATCGAAGACAGAATTCAATCGTATGCAGAGATCTACAACAAAGCTTATGATCGAATAAAACAAGAGCAGCCGGAAGCCAAAGTGTTTATGTCTTTTGATCATCACTTTGGTAAGCCATTTTATGATCAGGAGCGCTTTGCTTCAGTGGAGCAATTTATCGATCGACTGGCACCGCTGGTAGAGCCGCGCGAATGGAGGCTAGCGTTTCACTCTTATCCGTCTGATCTTTTCAAACCTGAATTCGGCCCGCATGATTATCCGAAGGTGACATTCGGTAACCTTGGTGTGCTGGCGGGCTATCTCAGGCAGCGCTTTCCGGATAAGCCACACGCGTGGGAGATACATCTTACCGAGAACGGAATAAATTCATCTGAACCCCGTTCCTCACGTGATGCTCAGAATCAACAGTTACCTGTCGCTCTGCGTAACGTACTGGGAACACCAGGTATTAATAACTTTGTCTACCACCGGATCCAGGATCACGAGAATGAAGGCACGTTCAAGCCTGGTTTGCACGATATCAATGCCCAGCCGAAGCCCGCGTGGTTTACCTGGACTGGTAACAACAGGCATCGCCAGAATTCGCCGCAGTTGTCCGGCGGCTACGAAGATCTGCCATACGTCAGACTTTCGCGATATGTTAATCCCGATGTGGGGCACTGGGCATCGACCAGGCAAGCACCTGCTGGCTATCAGCGTGAAGCAGAATATCTGCTTCTGCGTGAGCCCTTGCCTAATACCACGGTGTTATATGAATGTTTTGTGGCCAGTAAAAATGTAACCCGCATTACCCCTGATGTAAATTGTGAGGGTGCACAAAATTTTGGTCCGGTGGGTTACTCATTTAACTTTAATAACCAGTCCGGTAGTCGTGCAGGTTTATTCTCCATTGAAACGCCAGCGGGTGATCACGTGCTGAGTACGAATTCAGAAGAGGTGCGTGGTCTGGTAACGTTGCTTGGCTTTATAGACACAAGTAAAGTGCTGCAGCAGCCATTGCCGCAGCGTGATCTATCGTTTTACGATACTCGCCATGGTCCGAATACAGCACCAGCAGCAATTGCCAGTCAGCCAGCTGCGGAGCAAGTGATTAATGCTGTAGGCGATTGCAGTGAAACTGAACTGAGCTGCAGTTTTTTGCGATTTATTGTTGCTGAAAACCAGTCACACGAGCTTAGTTGTCGGTTTCAGGGGCAGGATGTACCTAACGCTGACATTGTTCTCAACTACGGCACTAATACGTTCAGTCGTTCTGTTGAAGTACCGCATGTCGTGAATCCGGAGAATAACCGCTATTCGATTCACCTGCCTGTTGGCAACGACGCTAACTGGGCATCAGTAATTCTTACTTCGACTGATGGCGCTACCACCAATCACTGCTATGTGGTTCAGAGTGGCACACTGTCAATAGGTGCGGCAGAAGAGACACAAAGTCTCAGTAGTAACCTGCTGCAAAATGGTGGTTTTGAAAACGTGTTGACTGACTGGGAATTGTGCACCGGAGATAGTGCGAGCATTTTCTCTAATGATGCGCACCTTGGGGCGCAGTCTATTCAGATTGGAGATGGCAATTGTGTCTATCAGGAAGTCATAGCAGACCCGGGCGTTGAATACGATCTCAACTGCTTTGCGCGCCACAATGGCCCGGGTGTTGGTTCTTTAAAACTTGGATTTGCTAACGGCAGTTTTCAGAAGTTAGCGGAAAAAGAGCTGCCGGTGAACGTCGATTTTTATGAGCCTTACACTATTTCAGCGGTCGCACCTGAAGGTAGTGTCTATGCAGTAGTGACGTTTGCGTCTGGAGTAGGTACCGGTTTACTTGATACCTGTTCGCTGTCTGCAGGGGAATAAGGATGCCCAAATGATTCAAATCGAATTTGAAAAACCGAAGCTATCGCAATGCGACTGTTGTGGCAACACAGCTACCAGGCTCACTCGATATGTATATCAAAACGGAGATGCGTTCGCCGTATACTTTATAGTGTTCACTAAAGGGCATGAAGATAAAGTGGCACACTCACTTATTGGTATGGGTGATTGGGGTGCAGACGGAACTCCCGAGATGAGAACAGCATTCGCACTAAATATCTGGGATAACGGTGGCAGTTGGGGTGTTACGTTAACTGATAAAGAAGAATCGCCGTGGAATCATGTGGAGTTACTCGGAGAAATAATAGATCGAGAAGAAGCATTATCACACGCCAGCTTGCAAGACGTTTATCATATTACAGACCACATTGTCGCAGAAGACAGGCCACTCATAGATTTTTTTGAGTGATTGCAGGTACCAGTTGCTGCAGTGCTCACATTAAGTTTCCGCGTGATGCCCTGTACCCGCTGGCCCAAATGGCTTAAACACCAGTATCAATTTAGGCAGAAGTGTCAGAACCGCCAGTAGTGCCACGAACATTGCCAAAGCGGTCAGCAGCCCGAAGTATATTGTCGGTATGAAGTTCGAGAATACCAGGATAGAAAACCCGAAAATAATGGTTAGCGAAGTATACAACACTGCACGTCCAATATTTTTGTGACAGGTATGCAGTGTTGCGGCGTAACTCTCGTGCTTAGGCAGTTCTTCTTTAAATCGATAAATATAGTGAATGCTGTTATCCACAGCTATGCCGATTGATATCGTCGCGATGGTAATAGTCATCATGTCGAGTGGTAACTTTGCCAGCCCCATGATACCAAGCACAATCGCTGCCGCCAGTGCATTGGGAATAATGCCAATTATTGCCAGTGTTAAGGATCGGAACAGGATCAGAAACATAATAGCTATACCAAGCAGAACAGCACCAATAGTTTGTATTTGCGATTGAAACAGACTCTGTAGCATATTGTTATATAGCACCAGAATCCCGCTGACCTGGAATTGCTCGGTCGGTATGTTGAGCTCGTTTTCAATATCGTAGCGAATCTTCTCCAGTAATTCCCGACGTCGTAAATCCGGTAGTGAGTCGAGAATACGCATCGAGATTCGTGCTTCATTGTTTTCTATCGACAAATACGGATC
>CAYPDN010000190.1:0-7746 GCA_964409445.1 uncultured Granulosicoccaceae bacterium | reverse complement strand
AATGCCATCAGTCGAAGAAGTATTTGATCCGTTAATCACCACTGATGCGCCCGCTGTTATCTCAAATGGCACAGCGTTACTGACAATGCCATCAATTAAAATACTACCGGCTTTGTATTCAAGCTCCGCAATATTGAATAGCGCTCCAGCAGTTAACCCGCTGACAATAGACACATCAAAGGTTATGACTCCCTGCTCGCCTGCAGCAACACTTTCCACAACTGCCGTGACCTGATTAGTCGACAGACTGTCTGTATCTGCATCGGCTTCAGGCAAGCCCATGCAGCTCGAGTCATAAGCGCAGTACCGAATACCCGATTGAGAGTCGGAAGGATCTGAATCTGTCAACGCAATACCACCGTTTTCACTCCAGCGACCTGAAGCCGGGATATAGTTCATACCCTGCGGCAGTGCATCGATTAGCACAACATCGCTGGCAGCTTCTGCACTTTGATTTCGATAGTGAATACTGACAGTGAAAGGACCATCCGGTGAGGATCCCTGAAGCGCACTGATGCTCTTGCTTATCTCAATAACCGCGGAGCTTGTGACAACGACAGAGTCAGTATTAAATTGCTCAACCGTACTATCGAAATCACTCTGCGCTTTCAAAGTTAAAATTCCGGCATCACCTTCTGCAGCCGCAGCAGGCACTACACCTGCGACAATTAAGCTCTGCGATTCACCAGGTTCCAGCAGATCAGAAATCACAATTGGCGTGTAGGAATCCGGGAGACCGTCGCGATCAGTGTCTTTGTATATCTGCAGGTTAGAGAGATCAAGGTCATCACCTCCATTGTTACCGACACCAAGGTTAAAGCTATCAACGCCATTACCAGTGTTAGTTAGTGTGTGGGTAAAGAATACTTCCCGCCCTGCACTACCTGGCTTACGCTGATCCTGACTAAGCTCGAAGGCTGCAACCTGTCTGATAAGCGTCTCTACTACATTCGATGTTGCTATACGGCGCACTCCGAGGGTATCCCGGTATGACGCACTGGCCTGGTTGTTAATTACCGTGCCCGCTCTTGTTGACGCAAAAGCGGCAGTTAACCCACAAAATACAAGCACACACAACAACGCCATAGTGACAATACTATGCCTGCTAAGTCGCAATTTATTGTATGGCTGAGTATTCAAGTGGTTAAACAGGTCTGATTAAGGATTTCTTTTATTTGATCGGGTCTATTGCTGCGCACGGATTAGCGGTTGATTTACAACTGGTACAAGCGACGCATCCAGCAACAACATCTCTACCCTTCGATCAACGTCGACAGGGCCACGTGTCACAGATGTCAACGGAGAACTTTCACCATGGGAAGATCCGATAATACGATCAGCATCGATGCCAAAATCACTAATTAAGATGTCTCGTACAGCTTTAACTCGTCTGTCTGACAATGCATCGTTGTAACTGTCGTTCCCCTGATGATCGGCAAATCCCTGCAACGAAATTTTGTATCCAGTCAGTTTCGTGAGCGTTGCAACATTTGCCTGGAGCTTTGTCAGCGAGCGCTCCTGTACAAGTGAAGAGTCCGAGTCAAAATATACTACAGGCTCCCAACGAAATACCTGAGACGGGTACTCCGGCACGACGCAAAATTTGTCATCATATTCAGCAAACAACTCTTCTGTACTCGCACAGCCCTGTAGCAGGACAAGTGCGCCGAGTAGTAAAAACAAATTTCGAAAGCTCATTACTGTAACCATTTAAATAACTCCTCATCCAGCTTGTACTGCAACCCGACACGAGCACCTTTAGCGTTGTAATTTTCCGCATCGAGATCTTCGTCTTTAAAACCCACAACGTTGTAGGCAACACTCAGCTGTAAATTTCTATTCAATGTGTAGTTAAAACCCATACCAAACGAATAACGCACTTCCGAAACACCGTTGGTCGACAATGCGCCAATACCGGTATCCAGCTTCAGTCGTCGACCAAGATCAAAACTCAACCTGGCATCCGCCAACATTGAAAAATCACTAACCGTGTTGACATCGAAGCTGCTGTTATCGTATTTAACGCCGATTCGGCCAGACAACACCGTACTGTCATCCACCTCAACATTCTGGTGGGTTGAAAGCACCTGCGCTGTTCGGTCAATGCCACCCGTCACGCCTTTCTCCTGATTGAGTTTGTACATAAACAACATGTGATGTTTGTTGTCGTACTTGGGTCGTCTGGTTGCAGCAGCTATCAGGGTATGTCGTTGAACCGTGTCGGCATTTCTGTTTTCCTGTCGGCTAAAATCGTCTTTTAGAATGGCTGTCCAGTCTTGATTCAAGCGCGAGATCAGGCTCGCCCGAATTCCGTAGTGATCACTTTCATGTGCCTGTCGGGTCTCTAACCTGACTAGTTTCCGGCTGTTCGGATTACGTGTATCAGTCACTGCGACAGAGGCTGCTATCGAATCGTTATCCGATACACCAATTCGTTTGATTAATTCAAAATTAGGGCTTATTCGCAGACCTTCTATTACCTGGTAGTCGGCGCGTATGCCACTGACCGATTCATAGTCGCGGGAATCAAATGCTCCGCGCACGCGGTATTCCGAGTACAGTTTGGTTGATGGCAGAGCACTGGACTCTACCCCGACAGTAAAATAGTCAGATTCAAGTTCACTCGTCAGACCAGCAAGTCCAAGCAAACTGTTACTCAACTCATAGCGCATATATCCGGTAACATCATCGTGCAGATTGAGCTTTGCACTCGCCGCAATACGTCTGCGCTCACTACTGCCAAGGTCCTGTTCATACTCCAGATCCGTCTGACCGCTTTTACCAAACAGAGAGAACTTACGTCGTACACCAAGCAGAGATGTCACAAAGTTATCTCTGTCGCCATCGGTCTTTTTTGAGTTCTGCCGTACACCCGCTCGGACCTGCCAGTCTTTGACGCGAGTTTCTACTACAGCACTTACCGCTGTTCTTTCATCACCGCTTATCGACGATCTGCTTCTGTTCGCATCCAGTAGTAATTTAGACTGATTGGTAAACTTTCCGGTTAGCTGCTGGGTATGTTGAATTTTAGTTTCTGATCTGCCGGTAGTGGCGGCACCGACACCACCATTGAATTCGCTGTCAGCCCATACGTGTTGAAAAGTAGTGACACCCTTGTCCGACCAACTATGATCGATGCCCACACTAAGCGCATTGCCATTGCCGAAACTCTCGGAATCAGATCGGGCCATACTGACCGAAAGGTGTGTTTTTTTACCAAGGTGGTAGTCACCGTAAACACCCACCAGATTTTTACCAGCAGAGGCATGACCATCGTGGGTAAAGCTGGCACCGAGTGACAATCCATCAGTGATCTGACGCTTGAATCTAATTCCAGCTACCAAATAGTCATCACCTCCATCAACCACGTCATAACTAATGCGGATAAATACAGGATTCTGATCTGCATCAAGCGTGGGTATAGCGGAAGAGAAAGATAAAAATCCAGTTTCATCTTCAACCGTATAGTCTCCATAGCGGCTTAGCCGTTCGGTCTGCAGTATTATCCCGCGGTTTTCCCGACTTCTGGTGATAAGCTCAACCGTTTCGCTGTTCGCAACAATCGGAAATTGTTGCAGGCGGTACAGCAACGCACTGCCGTTACCCGGTATTTCCTCAAAGACGTTACTATTTTCTTCAGGCGCTGCAAAAATTCGCAGCTGATTTTTACCATCATCGTAGACGCTGCTAAGGCCGGTGAGTTTTCGACTGATCCGTGCCAGATCCTGTCTGTCTGCATTGGGGTCGGTAAGATAATCACCCCACAAAACACTACTTTTATCACGCTCGACACGAACGTAAAGCCTGCTGCGACTTTGAGCCTCGAAACCACGTATCGAGGCATCTCCATGAATTGGATAATGCAGTGTCGGGTTGATATCACGCAATAACTGACGGTCACCACTTTTATCGCTGTCGTAAGACAAAGTCAGATGATAATCGTCTTTTACCGTGCCCTTAACAAACAGTGCAGCACGGCTTTCAAATCGACCGCGGGTGTCTAGATTGCCAAGATCAGTAGTGGCAGAAAATTCACCCAGTTCTTCGGTGGCAAAGTATCCACCTGCTTCAATAAAACCGGACACAAACAGCGGTCGGCTTTCAGCTACCTGATGAACAAAAAATTCATCAGCAAACTCACTGGTACTTACTCTGATACGCACCTCACCGGATACACCTGATGGCCGGTAGTGCAGTGTTCTTGTACCGTTCTCAATTCGAATTTGACGACCGGGTTCGTTATCCTGAATATCCGGCTCAACCCACGTGCCATCTGAACTGTCAATCGTCACGTAATAGACGCCAAGTGCCGGCAAACCGTTAGCGTCAAGGATACTTACCGTAATCGGTAGCGTGCTTCTTCCTCCATCGGCCGGTACGCTTTCAGACTGTGCGTCCAGGCTAATACTGGTACCAACAGAAGGGCGTTTAAACTGACCTTTGGCCAGTACTCGTTCATTTCCAAACGGACCTGTACCTTTCACTTCAACCGTGTTTTCACCGGCGTCCAGTTCAACACCGTACCAGGCTACCACCTGCGCTTTTTCGCGTCGGTTGATCATTCTTTCACCGATATGACTGGCAGGTACCGGCTTATCATTGACAAATAAAGTCGGATCAATGCCAGCTCGGATGACTGCCATAAATCGGCCATTAAGACTCATTTCATTGCGCGGCCATAACCAGGTACCGTCCTTCGCCTGTGCCTTAGTGATACCGGATACAACTTCTTTGGCTTTCAACATCTGTTGTTTATCAGATGCGCTGACCTCAGGCAGAGTCACTTCAAACTCATCACTCGAATCTGCTGTCACGAAGTCTCCACTGACTGCACCGTGATCAAAGCCCACAGGACCATCAATCAGGCCATTAGACAGATCGCCATCTGCCGCACTGCCCCTGGTTGCAGTATTAACAACGGAACGGGGATCACTACGACGCTGCGAGTTAGATATATTTAAGTTTTCAGCGTTTTGCAGGTACCAGCTGTTATCGATACTTTTGTTGCGCTCTTTTATTTCGGCAAAAATCCGCTCACCGTCTGCCTTCGGACAACCTGCAGCAAAATCCGCCCGGTGGAAATCCCCTTCTGACAGATCGACAAAGCGACTGCTGGCATCCGCTGCCTGATCTACTGAAAGAAGCTTCAGGTCCAGACCTTCAGGTAACGTATGTTTATCGACTTTAATCACATATCTGCCTGGCTCAAGCCCATACAGACTGAACAGCCCGTCACCATCAGTGATCACATAGGTACCGTCCTGCAGGTAAAGCCACACTCCTGCGATTGGCCACTCCTTATGATTTTGCAAACCATCGCAATTTTGATCGACGTATACTTTACCGAACAGCGCTGCCTTGTTAGAGAACACTCCATCGCGGCGCAACTTAACCTCAGCAGTCGCTGGCAGTGAATCTGTTTTTATTCGACTGGCCGTAAAACCGGTAGCATGTGCGGTATTAATACCACTACCATCTATCGCCGCTGCAGTGGTGCGCGCTGCATAGCTAAGCTCTATATTCTCATTACCGGCAAGACTGCCGACATTGAATACCAGCTCACCATCATCAGAGAGTTGCGGATCATCGGTAGCAACGCCGGCCAGCAAAGCGGTACCGGGAACATAACGATAGCCGAACGGCAGTGTGTCTGTAACTGTAATATCGTTTAACGCTTCAGTAGCAGAATTCCTCACAGTCACGGTGTAGAAAACTGACTGGCCAATATCAACTGTCGCTTGTGTTGCAATCTTCTCAACTGCCAGCAGACGACCCGTTTCAGCAGGATCTAGTGGTATATCAATCGCTACTTGTGCATTGATACTGGCCCCCACAAATACACCGCTATTGCTAACACTACTGACGGTGGGTGTTTCCCTGTAACCGTCTCTGCCATATGAAAAATTATGCACCTGAAAATCTGTTAAACGAAACGGCGGTACATCAGACGGAAAGCTAAAACCGACGGGTGCATTAACCTGCAGATAGTATGCAGTATCGACATCTAACCGTGGCAGTGAAAACCTGCCTGATTCATCTGACACAAACTCAAACACAACACCTGTCACTGAATCCATCTCGATCGCATCAGTGTCAGCACGACGTATTTGTACCAGCGCACCCGCTACAGGATTGAGCGTTTGGGAATCAAAGACCACACTCTGACGACTCACAAGTGCGACATCGGCGACAATTAATCCAACGTCGGAATCACCAAACCTGCCAGATAACCGGTCATTGTCAGCAGCTTGCAAAACACAGGCATTGTTAATTTCATTAAGGCGCGGTGTGACATTTTCTGAATTTACAAAGACCGGACAGGTTCCGCCATCAGAGCGGTCGTCGGCGGATACTTCAATGGGTGCCACACTTCTGAATAAACCGGGGCTACCTGTTTCCAGCAACACAACGTTGACATGATCGCCTGTCAGTTCTGAACCAACCTCAGCTACCAGGTAGCGATTGCCCGCGTTGTCTGTTCGCAGGTTCGGATGATTTTCGTCAGTTAAAAACAGCTGCAGGTAAATGCCATCACGAGTTACTGAATAAGGATCTGCCTCATCTCGCTTGAGTGAATATTGCTGAGCATTTACAAAATCACTGTCGGCAAAAAAATCTGGTGTCTGACCTTGATCCATAAGCTCTGGCGCCGGTTGCATAAACTGTAACTGCCCCCGCTCAAGCGCTGCGATCGTTGAAAAAGTGTTACAAGTCGAGTTACTGACCCTGTCAGCTACACCATCAGAATCTGCATCGAAGAAAGCAGTGGACAATACGGAGGTTTGCGATATGTCCGCACCAGTTACCCGATGCCTTACCGAAAACGCGGCAATCTGATTGCCCGTCAAATCAGTACTGTTCAGGAAGTAGCCGCTATTCACTACCTGCGCAGTGTTAGACTGCAGATCCGCCGCACTTATCCACTCGTTATCTGAAAACCCTTCAAGTTGCACTACTGCGTAGCCCGCAATCGTATTATTTTCAGCTTCTGTGATTTCATCAAAAACTGAATTGGCGTTAACCTCGAGTTCTATCACCAGGCCTTCAGTGGCGTTGCCGTCAATCACATAGCTGGCATTATCAAGCACACCATTGCCAGTGTTGTAACTATCGACGCTGTGAGTGATAAAATCACCTTCGAAAAGCGCGGCACTACATTCCGGGAATGTTCTTAACGAAATCTCAAGCTCACCCGGACTGCCGACAGTAACGCTGTCTACTACATTTTCGAATTTATCCGAGCCCTCTGATTCGACGACAAACGGCAGCTCAATTTCCTGACCACTGTTGAGCGTGTGCGATACCCGTGCTGTAACAACAACATCTATCGATTGCTCTGGTGTGAGTTCTGCGGTATTCGAAATGACAGGTTCATTCGCATCTACCTGACCATTGCGATTAGTGTCTACATAGACAACCGGTGTATCAAATATGGCAGTATCAAGATCGGGAAATGAAAAACGGTAACTGTCATTGGTATTCCCCTGATTTACTACTCGATGGGGAAACTGTGCAACAACTCCGGCTGGAACATCCAGATGATGAATATTCTCAACAGAGAAGGCATATAAATTTCCAACCGCAACACTTGTGGCATTACTGGTTGACTGAAGAGTCTCGTCGCTATCCTGGGTTTGATAAAAAATTAGCGCACGATTGAGAATTATCGTACCCGGTGGGGTCAGTGCTAGCGCTGCCACAGAAAGACCAAAGCTCAGCAATATTATTAGCTGAGCCCTGGAAAAG
>CAYPDN010000189.1:0-7788 GCA_964409445.1 uncultured Granulosicoccaceae bacterium | reverse complement strand
TCTTTCAGGTGCTTTTCACCAGCGACGCAATCTTCTGCCGGTTTGCCGTCCTGCATGATCACAGGGCAAGGGAAGGCGTGACGCTCGCCGGAGCGCAGGCTTGCTTCCAGTGCCAGAGCTTCTGCTTTTAGCTCATCAGACATGTTGCCGTAGTCAGCCATTTCTACCATGCCAATACCGTTACCCTTGCCGTCTTTTGAAAAGCCCCACCAGACGTCTGACTGGCTCCATGAGCCATCCATTACTGCTGCAACGCGGTCTACATAGTAGCTGTCCCAGTTATCAACAATAGATACCAGATGACTTTCAGCTCCAAAGCGGGACATATTGGAGGCCTGACCAAATGCAAAGACGCCTTCATTTTTTTCCGCTACTGCCATTGGGGCCGGGCTGTCTGTGTGTTGCACGATGATGTCAGCGCCTGCATCAATGAATGCCTGTGCGGCTTCTGCTTCTTTAGCCGGATCGAACCAGGTGAATACCCACTTCACATCAACGACCGCATCCGGGTTGTGCTTTGCAAGCTCGGTTTGGAATGCGTTGATGCCACGTACAACTTCCGGAATAGGGAAAGATGCGATGTAACCGATCTTGTTAGTCTTGGTGGTTTTTGCAGCGATCAATCCCTGAACAACACGGGCTTCATAGAAGCGTGCAGAGAAAGTAGATACGTTATCTGATTCGCGTTTGAAGCCTGTGGCATGTTCGAACTTTACATCAGGGTACTGAGCTGCAACTTCATTGGTAGGGTCCATGAAACCGAAAGAAGTTGTAAAGATGATGTCGTGGCCGGTCTCTGCAAGTTGAGTGATTGACTTAACCGCTTCTGCACCTTCTGGTACGTTTTCTATAAAAGTGGTTTCTACTTTGTCGCCAAATTCGTTTTCAATGGCCAGACGACCGATGTCGTGCCGGTAAGTCCAGCCGAGATCGCCAACCGGGCCGACATAGATAAAGCCAACTTTAGTTTTATCAGCGGCAGCGGCGCCGGTGGTCATTGCGGCAGCAATCAGCGAAGCTGAAATAGCTGTGAAAATTCTCTTCATGGTAGGGTCTCTTAGCGTGGTTTCATTTTTAACAGTCCCGGTGCGGGTGCGGAACTAGTCACTACATGTGTACAGCTGGCGCGTGTCGAATCCTGCCGCCATACATCTTAGTAATTATGCAATAAATTTAGCACTGAGACACGCGTGATAGCGTCGATTCGGTTTGCTTTTGCTGATTATATCAACGCATTGATCTGCTCTAGCAAGCCCGCGTTGATCTGGCGTGGCTGATTGTCATGGCGGTTTGCATGCCGGCGTTGACCCGGAAGGCGTACCCCGTCAAGACCTGTGAGACGTTCAAAAAAAGCATCGCAGTGGGTCTGCCAGTCTGAACCATTGAGACCTCCGTCAGCGATGATTTCGGGTGAAAGTGCCAGCAGTAACTCGCCACCTCTGGCGGGCCCGCCGTCTTCAATATCAGTCTCACCGGCTTCAAAACTAAACTGCTCGCCGGTTAGGCCTGCAGCAAACAGTTCAACCATTGTGGCGATTGCCGAGCCCTTGTGTCCACCGAATGGCAGCAGCACACCTCCGTTTGCAATTTGTGCGGGGTCGGTAGTTGGATTGCCGTTGCTGTCGAGTCCGGTGCCAATTGGAACATCGTGTCCGTCACGTGCGGCAATTTGAATATCGCCCAATGCGCGTGATGAAGTAGCCATATCAAAAACCCACGGTGTCTTGTCAGGTCTTGGCCAGGCAACCGAGATCGGGTTGGTACCGAACAGCGCATCTTTTGCACCCGCAGGGGCTACTTTGGGTTTGTAAGCGGTGAATGCCATGCCTACTAAGCCGTGGTTTGCGAGTCCTTCTGTCTCCGGCCACAGAGCTGCGAAGTGATACGTATTAACGATAGGCATCGCCGCAATGCCGTAGGTCTTTGCAGCCTCTGCCAGTAGAGGAATGCCGCGTTCTATCGCGAGTGGTGTGTAACCGTTGTCGCCATTCATACGAATAACCGCGGGTGTGACAGCTTCGTGTTGCGGGTTAGCACTGCCGTTTACTTTTCCACTGCGCATAGAACCGACGTAACCCGGTATTCTAAAAAGGCCGTGAGATTCTGAACCGTCTCTTTCCGCGGTGCTTACCGTTGTGGCGATTGAGTTTGCGTTTGCATCATCACAACCATTGGCCGATAACGCCTGCTTTGCGAGCTGGTGAATCTCTGCCACAGTCATGGCTACAGTTTCAGTCATAAGTTATCCGGTCGCCTCACGAAATTGCAGATTAGGAGGGCGGGTTAAATAGTTTGCCCAGTGATGCAGGTGCATTGCGGCGTATCATTCGCGGGTTGCGCGAAATGATTACCAGTACCAATATAGTAAATACATAAGGTGCGATTGTCAGAACTGTTTTCCATTCCAGCTGCCATTCGGGAAACAGATTGTCCAGCCTGAGTTCCGACGCCCATAGCAAACCAAAGATGTAAGCACCGCAAAGCACTCTTAACGGGCGCCAGGTGCCGAACAGAATTAGCGCTAGCGCCAACCATCCTTTGCCAACGGTGACGCCTTCTTTCCAGTCGACATGCACCAGTACAATAAACGCACCTGCAAGGCCTGCCATCGCACCACCGAACAGGATGCAGTAAAAGCGAATGCGAGTTACCCGATACCCCAGCGCATAAGCGCTATCATGATTTTCACCAACTGCACGTACCACGAGACCCGCTCTGGTTTTTTGTAAGACATACCAAATGGCGGGAACGGCGAGCAGGGATAGCCAGACTAAAATATCCTGTCCGAAGACTTCAGGGTGTGTAGCCACCTGTACCGATGTGTAGTTAACACCAAAGAAGTTGCTGCCGAGTGAGTTGCTTAAGCCGGCACCCAATATAGTTAAGCCAAGCCCGACTGCAACATGATTGGCGCGCAGCGATTGAGTGAGAAACCCGAACAGCGATGCAAGCAGGGCACCTGCAGTGGCGGCGGCTATTAGAGCGATCACATAATCTGCAAACGTAAATACACGCTCTTCTTTTGTGCACATGCCAGGTACCAGCTCTTCAAGGCAGGTGATACTTTGCAGGTTATAAGCTGCGATGTAGCCAAACAGTGCGCCGATCAGCATCATACCTTCGACACCAAGGTTTAGTACGCCCGACTTTTCAACCACCAGTTCACCAAGCGCTGCCAGTAGTAAGGGGGTTGCCAGCAATATAGCGGCTGTCAGCAGATTGGTGAGGAACAGTACGGTTTCGGGATTCATCTGTGACTCTCTACGCCGTTGCTGCTTGTGGTGAGCGTTTAAATTTCACTCGGTAGTTATCAAGTACTGCGCAGCCGAGAAATGCGAAAAGCGCGACGACTTCAATCAGGTCTGCCACTGAATCATCTACCCGTAGTGACGCCTGAATATAAGACGCGCCAACATTAACGTAGGAGATAAGCAGTGCGGCGAGCAGAATTCCAACCGGGTGCAAGCGTCCGAGAAAGGCAATAACAATTGCTGCAAAGCCAAAGTTTTCCAGATAATTTTCTGCCTGAATCAGCTTGCCGGTCTCTGCAGTAAGATAAACCGCACCTGCAAGACCCGCCATTGCACCGGATAAACCAAAAGACAACCACACAGTATTCTTCGGCGAAAAGCCTGCGAATCGCTCTGCTCGCGGTGTGTGTTGTGCAACTTTCAGTCGATAGCCGAGAAGTGTAAACAGTAACAGCGCAGCCAATAAAAGGAACGCAACAAACAGGACAATCAGCCCGGTATGTAGTTCTGTGCCTGCAATTAATTTTGATGCCTGTACACTGTCAGCCAGCGGGTAGGTCTCTGCCTGTCCCGCCTTTGGATCACCTTTTAACGGTCCAATGCAGAGGTAGGTGAGAAAGTGTGAAGCAACATAGACCAGCATTAGTGAAGTTAATAACTCGTTGGTATTGCAAGTCACTCTTAAAAACGCGGGTATCATTGCCCATAAGCACCCGCCAATGATACCGGCCAGTAACAACACCGGAAACGCCCAACCGGAATCAGGACTGCCTATTAAGATGTAGGCGGCATAAGCACCAATTGAACCGAACACGAATTGTCCCTCGGCACCAATATTCCATATATTAGCGCGATAGCCAACAGACAATCCTATTGCTATACAAGCAAGATAAGCTGCCTGCTGAAGTACCAGGCCCCACTGTACTTCCATGCGTCTGCCCTGCCAGGGGAAAGTCATCATCTGCCAGATAGCATCAGCGGGTCGGTCACTCATAACGAACAATACGACGATTGAAAACAACGCTGTTATCAACAACGCCAACAGAATGGAGCGCAGACTAGTCCATAGTGTTGTGTGCTTTCTTGGTTCCAGCTGAATCATGCGGCCCCGTGGTGACGGTCAGTTGTTGGATCAGGGTTCGTACGACCCGCAACACCGCCGGTCATTGCCAGACCGAGTTGCTCGATGTTCCAGGCGTCGACACTTTTTGCAGCACTGAGTGATCCGTGGTGAAGTACCGCCAGCTGATCTGAAATTTCAAGTAACTCATCGAGGTCCTGACTGATCACAACAATTGCAGAGCCACTGGCAGCAAGTGTTAGCAGTGCTTCACGTATGCGCATAGCAGATACTGCATCTACACCCCAGGTGGGTTGATTGATAATCAGTACAGAAGGCAGCTTGTTAATCTCTCTGCCGACAACAAACTTTTGCAGATTGCCACCCGAGAGATTGCGTGCAGCCAGTTTGCTTCCGGCATGGCGCACATCGAACTGTTCCGTGATCTCATTGACTTTATCCAGCAAATAGCGGCTGTTGACGATGCCGTTTTTACTTGCTTCATGATTAGAGACGTTAGTCAGTAATACATTCTCACGTAAATTGAGTTGTGGTACCGCTGCATGACCGAGTCTTTCTTCAGGCACAAACATCGCACCGGCGGCACGCCGTTGATTCGGACTGTGCAAACCTACCGATTGGTTGTTTATCTCTATTGCAGAGCTTTCAGTAGCGGTTGTTTCACCACTGAGGGCTGCATAGAGTAGTTCCTGTCCGTTGCCGGCCACGCCTGCGATGCCAAAAATCTCTCCTGCATTCACCTGCATGTTTTTAATCTGCAGTGTCTGATCGTTTTCGGTGAGTGTAAGGTTAGTGACTTTTAAGCGTTGATCACCAATGTGTCTTAATTGCCTGCGCGTGCTGATATCGCGGCTGCCGAGCATAAGCTCGGCTATTGATTCTGTACTTTGCGTACGCGGATCAAAAGCGCCGACAACGCGGCCACCGCGCAACACGGTGGCACTGTCGCACAGAGCTTTCACTTCTTTTAGTTTGTGACTGATAAATACGATGCCGTGTCCGTTAGCAGCGAGCTCACGCAATGTATTGAATAGCTGGTCGGCTTCCTGCGGGGTCAGTACCGAGGTTGGTTCATCCAGAATCAACAGTTCCGGATTGAGTAACAGCGCGCGCAATATTTCAATGCGTTGTTTTTCTCCGGCCGATAATTCGAATACCGATTTTCGTGGTTCTACGACAAGTCTGTAGCGTTCTGCCAGTTCCATGATCTGATTTTCGAGCGCTTTGCCTTGTACCGCACCATCGATACTGAAGGCGATATTCTCAGTAACGCTGAGCCCTTCGAACAATGCAAAGTGCTGGTGCACCATACCTATGCCGATAGCGCGTGCCGCTTTGGGACTTGCTATGGTGCAGCGCTCACCTTTCCAGAAAATCTCACCGTTGTCGGGTTGTTGCAGGCCGCAGATGATTTTCATCAGGGTTGACTTTCCAGCACCGTTTTCACCTAACAGTGCGTGGATTTGTGAGTTGCCGACCTGGAAGTCGATTTGGTCGTTGGCAACCACATCGCCAAAAGATTTACTGATGCCCTGAGTTTGCAGCAGAGCTGATGTTGTCATTTGATCGTTCATTCCTGATCATTATAAAGCGGGTTTATGGAGACGAGAAAACTTCGTCAGAGCGGAGCCCGAGCGTCGCCAGCCCATTGCTGCTGTGGCGAATATACGGTATTAGCGAACGGATTGGCTATGTTGTTGCGACCTGCGAGACCGGTTGTCGGCTTAGTGCTTATCACCCCAGATTGTTTTTCCAAGTGAATACAACGAGTTTCTGGTCCTGCGAGGCGCGAGAATGTAAAACTGTTAACTGGTGCATCGCTGGTACAATCAGGCGTTACAACTGGCACTTGAAGAAAGACCAGGCAGGCACGACTATACGGCCCATCTGCGAACAGGAATTATCCAATGAAAATGACCACCGAAGAGGCGTTTGTCAAAGTCCTCCAAATGCACGGAATCGAGCATGCGTTCGGCATTATCGGGTCGGCTTTTATGCCAATCTCCGATCTGTTTCCGAAGGCGGGCATCCAATTCTGGGATGTCGCCCATGAGACTAACGGCGGACTGATCTGCGACGGCTACTCCCGCGCCACTGGCAAAATGGGAATGGCGATCGCACAGAATGGCCCGGGTGTTACCGGTTTTGTTACCGCTATTAAAACCGCCTACTGGAACCACACACCGATGTTGTTGGTGACGCCGCAGGCTGCTAACAAAACCATTGGCCAGGGTGGCTTCCAGGAAGTTGAACAGATGCAAATGTTCAGTGAGATGGTTTGCTATCAGGAAGAAGTTCGTGATCCCTCACGCGTTGCAGAGGTATTGAACCGTGTAATCACCAAAGCGTGGCGTGGTTGCGCACCGGCACAGATCAACATCCCCAGAGATTACTGGACGCAGGTTGTCGACATTGAGTTACCACAGGTGCTTCATCTTGAAGCGCCGGCAGGTGGTGCAAACGCAATATCGCAGGCGGCGGAGCTTCTCTCTAATGCCAGCTTCCCGGTAATCTTATCTGGTGCGGGTGTTGTGATTGGTGGTGCTATTAATGATACCGCAGCACTTGCAGACAGATTGTCTGCACCGGTTTGCTGCGGCTACCAGCACAACGATTCGTTTCCGGGCTCACACCCGCTGGCGGTGGGGCCGCTTGGCTACAATGGTTCCAAGGCTGCAATGGAGCTGATCTCCAAAGCTGATGTTGTGTTGGCTCTCGGTACGCGATTAAATCCGTTTTCAACGCTTCCGGGTTACGGGATCGACTACTGGCCTAAAGATGCAAAAATCATTCAGGTAGACATAAATTCGGATCGTATTGGTTTGACCAAGAAAGTTACCGTGCCAATTTGTGGTGATGCAAAGATGGTTGCTCAGGCACTGCTTGAGAAGCTTTCACCGACCGCAGGGGATGCAGGCCGTGAAGACCGACAGAATCTTATCCGCAACACTAAGTCAGGCTGGCTGCAGACATTATCGAGTATGGATCACGAAGACGATGATCCCGGTACTGAGTGGAACGAGCAAAGTCGCAAGCGCGATCCTGATCGTATGTCACCTCGTATGGCCTGGCGGGCTATCCAGATGGGTTTACCGGAAGATGCGATCATCTCCAGTGACATCGGCAACAACTGCGCTATTGGTAACGCCTACCCAACCTTTGAAAAAGGTCGCAAGTATCTGGCACCGGGTCTGTTCGGACCTTGTGGTTATGGCTTTCCTTCTATTATCGGTGCCAAGATCGGCTGCCCTGATGTGCCGGTTGTCGGATTTGCAGGCGACGGTGCATTCGGCATATCAATGAATGAAATGTCTTCTATTGGCCGTGAAGAATGGCCGGCCATTACCATGGTTATTTTCCGCAACTTCCAGTGGGGTGCAGAAAAGCGCAACACCACACTTTGGTATGAAGACAACTTCGTCGGTACCGAGCTTGATCCACATCTGAGCTATGCAA
>CAYPDN010000188.1:3431-7793 GCA_964409445.1 uncultured Granulosicoccaceae bacterium | reverse complement strand
CGCAGTTCGCGAGCTATTTCTTTATCTGCAATCACCGACTGTTCAGACACACAGGCAGTGCCGTAATCAAAGCACTTTGAAGTCACTATCTGGTCAGCAACTTCGGCAAGTTCTGCCGATTTACTTTTGTGCACATAACAGGGTACGTTACCGGCACCGACTGCAAGCGTCGGTTTACCGGATGAATAAGCGGCTTTCACCATGGCCGGTCCACCGGTTGCCATTACTACTGACGTGCGTCTGTGCCCCATTAACTCGGCAGTACCCTGTTGTGTTACCTGATCAAGACACTGGATCAAACCTTTTGGCGCGCCCATTTGCTCAGCAGCAGCAGCCATCACCTTGACAGTTTCAAGCCCGCACTTAATTCCACGCGGATGCGGTGCGCAAACAATGGCATTACCGGCCTTAACAGCTGACAACACTTTAAAGATAATGGTAGATGTTGGATTGGTAACAGGTATGAGTGCAGCCACCACACCCATCGGCTCGCCGAATGCTGCAACTTTGGTAGATTCATCACTCCATAACATACCGAGTGTGGTGATATCTCTGAGATAATCTGCCACTGACACCGCATTAAAAAGATTCTTAACCCGTTTATCTTCAACGTTGCCGTAACCGGTTTCATCAACAGCTATTTGTGCAAGACGCTTTGCCTCCGGTTCAATGGCTTTAGCCATTGCCTCAACAATCGCATCTATTCGAGCAGGGTCAGTTGCGAGAAATTTTTGATAAGCAGCAAATGCAGTGTCTGCACACCGGCGCGCTGATGCGACGCTTTCAAGATCTGCATCCATGGTCAAGCCACCCCGTTGATCGTAGCGCCCGCGGCGATCTTATCCATTGTTTTACGGGCAGTGTCGATATCGTCAGCCTTTATACCAATAGTATCCAGACGTCTGCCTGCAGCGGCAACATCAACACCCAGAACGCTGGTTACCAGTGTCACCATTGACTGCGTCATGGGTACATCGATGCCGGTAAGCTCGGCGGCAGAAAGCAATGGCACCAGTGAACCGATCACACCATCGCGCAGAATGTCTTTGGCAACCTCACTATCGGGTACTGATCTGCTGCCTTCACCACGCAATGCACCTGCATGGGTATTAATCCAGTCTTTGGCACTCGGCAGTCCACGTATTCCAAAACGGGCAGCTACCGCATGGCGTTCATCTGCCAGTTGTGTAATTACAGCGCGTTGCTCATCACCCAGCAACGACGCAAAAGTATGATTCTCCGGAAGTGGTTGTCCCCCCATCGGTATCGCAGCCCCTGCGTATCCGACTGCCGGACCATTGATTAATAAGGCGGGAACTTCAACCAGTGCTGAACCATCTGCAAAGCCCGACCACAGCACGCTCTCTGAAGGTTTTATGTTAGGTAAAAAACGCGATAACTGTTGCAGCACCTGCACCCTGCCGCTTGGCAAAGTGGCAGCCGCAACCGGTGCCGCTGGGGACAAATTTAATTGCGCACCGCTGGCATCAAACCAGTACGGCAAACCCTGTGTTTCAACAATGGTGACATCAGCGGTGCAACCACCAATACGTAAAAACCATGCAGTTTCCAGCGCACCCAGTGATCTACCCGGTGCCATAACCAGTATCTGGCCATCACTTAAATGGCTGGCCAATACCATGGCATAGGTTCTTTGCTTGTGTATCGGCCCACTTAGAAAAATAACCTGCGCATCACTAACAGCATTATCGAGTTCGGCGGTTGTATGTACCGAAGGCACTCCTTCGCGATCAGCCTGATAGGTACCAACAGGGCCGGCACCGCGCAAAGAAATACCACTGCTGCTGCGCAGTAATTCAAGCTCTTTACCGTAGGCCGAAAACAGTGTGACTTCAGCTTCCTCTGCCAGACAAAGTGCTGCGATTAACCTGGCATCTGCACCGCCACCCAACACAGCTACACGCGATAATTGTTCGACAGCTGCAGGATCAGACACAGTGCTGCCAGCACTGACTGCTTCGGTAAAAGCTGTGAATTCCTCACTCATGAAACGCGATCTTTTTTAAGCTTCAAAAAAACAAGCGCTACGCTTTGCCCAGTTTTTCGATAATCGCTTCGAGCTCATCATGCGGTCGCGCGATCACGTGCACTGCCACTACCTCGCCTACCTTGTTAGCGGCGGTAGCACCGGCATCAGTGGCAGCTTTTACAGCACCCACTTCACCGCGAACAAGCGTTGCTACCAAACCACCACCGGGTCTGGTTTGTCCTACCAGTGTAACGCTTGCGGCTTTTGCCATTGCATCAGCAGCTTCTATCGCTGCAACGATGCCTCGTGTTTCGATCATGCCCAGTGCGGTTTGTCCGGCTGCGGGTTTAGCCATTTGATTATTTCCTCGATTTTGTTGGAGCTGTGGCGACATCGTCTACCACTGCAATTATTGATGCGTCTACCGGTAAGGCAGAAGCGCTTGAAGCCAATCGGGCAGCAGAACCTTCCGCCACCAGTACTCGATCACCTACACCGGCACCGACGGTATCGATTGCAACCGTGGCAGCAACTAAAACTTTGCCGGATGCATCTATAATGTCTGTTAGCAGTAGTTTGCTACCGACCAGTTGTGCGTCTTTTGTAGTCGCAGTGACGGTACCTGTGACAAGCCCTAATTTCATCAGAAGTTATCCAGATACCGGGCGGTTTCAACATCAGTGACCTGAGCTGCAAAAAATTCCAGCTCACGTTCACACTGTTGCAGCGCAAGTTCGTACATATCGTCACCGATAACTTCTTTTAACCATTTAGACTCGCGTGCAAGCTTTATAGCCTCACCAAGATCAGTCGGTATCGGTGCGGCGTCTTCTGCCTCGTAGGCATTGCCTTCTGTCATCGCCGAAGGTTTTATTTTCTGTTCAATTCCGTCGAGCCCTGCAGCAATATCAGTGGCAAGCAACAGATACGGATTGCAGTCTGCACCAGCGTCACGTTTCTCTACTCTGGTAGCGCTTTCAGAGCCTTGAATAATTCGCAAACCTACGGTGCGGTTATCAATACCCCATGAAGTGTTGATTGGACAGAATGTGTAGGGCTGGCGTCGGCTAAAACCATTGACTGTAGCACTGCCGCATATGGCACTTTCTGCCATGCGTTTTTGCAAGCCGCCAACAAAGTACTTACCGTCCTGACTGAGTCCGGTTTTAGTGGCGAACATGTTTTTCTTGTTTTTCCAAAGTGAATAATGGCAGTGAAAACCGTTACCAGATTCCTCAAAAAAAGGCTTGGCCATAAAAGTTGCCTTATAGCCGTGCTGGCTGGCCAGTTGTTTAACGAGTGATCTGAACATCACGACTCGGTCGGCCGCTTCAAGCGCACCGCTGTAGCGAATATTCACCTCAGCCTGTCCTGCCGCGTATTCAGGATTGGATTGTTCTATCGGGATACCCGCTTCATTAATCTGCTGACGGATCGGGCCCAGCACATGTTCAAGTTCTGCTGCACGGTCAAGACCGTATACGCCAATGCCTTTATCTTTTGGCTTATTGGTTTCCGGATCGAGTAAATAGAATTCGAGCTCGGTGCCTACCTGAACATCAATACCCATCTTTTTTGCACGCTCTACCTGCTTTTCAAGCACGATGCGCGGATCAATGGGGACGGGTTTATGGTCCATACCTTCAGCACGGGCAAACGCCATCGCCACACCAGGCTCCCATGGCAGTGCTACCGGTTTGGTCATCGGGAACATATGAAAATCCGGGTAACCGTTATCGAAATTCACACACGGTGTGTCCCAGACATCGCAGGTCATATCAATGGCGAACAGTGCAATTGAATACGCGTTGCCCGACTCGCAGATGTTTTTCCAGTGACTTGCCGGTATTCGTTTACCGCGCATAATTCCGTTCAAATCGCCGAGCCCGAGCACTACGGTGTGCGTGCCTTCCGGCAGCTCAAATGATTTTTTTGCCACTGTACTTTCCTCCCCAATAAGGCCAATCCAGAATGGTTTGAGTGCAATTCGTTGGTGTTGCACTGCTCTTGTATCCTGTATACAGTATCCATATATGAAATAGAAAAGCAAGGACTATAGTGGCCAGCACCAGTAAAATTATTGTTGTCGGAGGAGGCATCGCGGGCACTATGACGGCGCTTAATCTACAGCGTCGCGGCGAACAAGTGACGCTGATTGACCGCTGGGAGCCCGGTCATGCACGAGCTGCCTCAAGCGACTACAACCGGGTGATCCGGGCTATTTCCGGACGCGACGAGTTCTATACCCGCTGGGCGCGCGATTCCAGACAACGCTGGCTCGAACTACAGGCCGAGAGCGGTCAGAATCTGATGTACGAATGCGGTGCACTTATCCTTGCCACCGAAGGTCACTGTGACTGGGAAGACGCTAC
>CAYPDN010000188.1:0-3331 GCA_964409445.1 uncultured Granulosicoccaceae bacterium | reverse complement strand
CCGCTGGAAGCTGACTTAATAGTGATAGCAACCGGTGCCTGGGCCGCTGATATGTTCCCGCGTACCATCAAACCCATCTCTGCAATCATCGGCATCAATGTACTGTACACCTCAACCCCGAACGGCAGTGACCTGTTCGATATGGATAAAATGCCGTGCTGGATTGACCATGGCCAGGGATCATTCGGTATACCATCCAGTGAAGGCTCAGGTGTAAAAGCCGCCGTGGTTATTCCGGATAAAATTGATCTGGATAACGATGAACGACTGATTAAACAACAAAGCCTGACCCGCACCAGAAGTTATATACAGCGTCGCTTACCGTTACTTGAAAACGAAAAGATTGTAGATTCCAAGTTCAACCAGGTAATACTCACCCCTGACACACACTTTGTAGTGGACTGGCATCCCGAACACGAGAATATGTTGTTTGCGGGCGGATGCTCAGGGCATTTGTTTAAACACGGGCCTGTATTTGGCGAGTTTGTGGCGGGTGTTGCGATGCGTGACTATGGTACCGCGGACCGGTTTAAGCTCGGGGCCCGCAAAAAGCTTAGTGCTAAAGAGAGTCCATCCGGGCGTTAATTTATGGATTGTTTCCCAACTTTATACGAGAACCTGGCCGGATTTTTCATTAAGCAGGCGGCATCCGTTTGATCAGGTCGTATCGCGGAGCCAGGGTGACATCACGAGACGGAGGTTTGTAAAATTGAGAGCGGCAGATTCTCGACTGCTGATGTTCGATGTTTTTTGTATCTCTTGTCTATTTATATATCGGACTTCATATTTTCTCGCCTAACACTTCGGTCCGCTGTCCCGACTTGTTAGCACTTTATAACCCTGGTTTTGGCAACGAGATCATGCCATGCCGCTTTGTCTGCCCTAAAAGCCGACCAAATAAAACCTAATCCAAGAGGTAGCGCACTAACAAACTTCATAGCAGATCTTTTCAAAGACTGAGAAAATGTGATTCTATCTCCACCAATGCTCACCGTTTTTAAGCCTACAACTCGCTTACCAAATGTACCTTGATACTTTGAACAATCCATAAATAAGCCATAAAGAATCCATAAAAGGAACGTAGTATCTCTAATGCTGTTTCTTTGCTTCAGGAAATCTGCCCTTTCCTCAATAGAATTATCCAAATCCAGGTAATCATGCCATGTTTCATTAAATCCAAAGAAAAAATACCAGATGAAAAAGACTACGAGTAGTATAGGAATGACATCAATTATGTAAGACAGAAATCTTTTCCAAAACCCTGCGTAATTCATTTAAATCCCCATACTGTGTTTTTGTACTAACACCTCTGTCACCCGCAGTGTATGCGGTGTTTTCTCCGCGTTGCCCAATACTCAAAGCGCATCATAATACTCTTGAAACCTTTTCTCGGGGTCTGGAAAACCAGAAATTTTCGCATCCAGTTCATCAACTTCAATAAGATCGGTCAGTTTGTACTTGATACTCCACTCCACAACTAGTTGGTAAGCATCATCAAAATCACGGCCTTCTGCATTCCACCATGCTTTAGCGGCAGGATAGTCAGTGATATTCCTGGACAGAATCATGAGCTGCCCTTCACTATCTATTTGAACTACCGGGGCTGATTCAGAATCGACGTATTTACTATGGAACCAAAGCCCGATAAGCCCACCATCCCTTTCAATGGCAAAAATCCCGATCTCATCGAACATTTTTCTCCAGGCATCACTGTCTCTCTGACTCCCTATAAACTCCGCCGTATACCCATGGAAAATATCATCAGGATAGAAATCAATGAGTTTAGCGTCTCCGAAATGCCAATCACTAAGAAAGTTAGTTCCGGATTGCTTTTCTCTCCACAGTGCTTGTAAAGGCAACGGAACGGAATGGTTCTTTAAACAGTTCCTGGATATATCTCGCCATTGTTTCTCCTGAGTCATTGGTTAAGCACGCAATAAAACATTCAGCTAAAAATACACTTAACTTGAAGAGTAGTAACGATGAATTGGAGTTACTTCAAACAAAGCGGGCGATTGTTCGCTCCAGGCGGAAACTAAACCGAAGGAACCTCCCTGTCGAGCTGCAAGCGTACTATTGGGCATCTTTTCTTAAACCACGCTTGTCTCTACGGCGGTATTTCCGTTGATATTCTCGCCGTTGCTTTGTTGCTTCATAAAGTACAATGCCAGAAGTTGTTCCCAAATTGAAGCTTTCAATGATTCCGAACATTGGAATGCTTATACACATTTCACAATGCTCAACAGCAATACCACTGATGCCTTGGGATTCATTGCCAAACCATATTGCAAGTTTATGTCTCTCTGTAAAGTCTACCTCCTCAAGCGAAGCGTTATTTTGTCCCTTAATATGTGGTGAAGTTACAAACGATACAAAGTTATTATTTTCTAAATGCTCTATACATTCTTCAGTGCTGTCAAAGCGTTTAACGAAACTCCACTTGATTGCAGATACCGATGTTTTAGATAACGATCTGGTCTCCCGCATATCCTGCCAGTCATCAGGCAATGATTTCCTTGAATCAACGACGTAGACTTTCTCTACGCCTAAAGCGTTGACATTACGTACAACAGTTCCGATATTCTTTATGTTGCTCGGGTTTTCTATTACAGCAATAAGATTCTTACACTGAAATTCTTTGATTTCGTCTGCTCGCTTTCGAACAGAACTTTTCCCTGGCTTTTCATTTTCCATATAACTACCAAGTCTCTCTATTTCTGCCTAACGCCGCCATCAGTCGAGCTGTATACGATGGTCGTTTACATGATATAATAGGTGGCACGACCATTCATGCAAATGGACAGCGCGCACAGCGTATCTGCATGTCTATGTTAGGTTTCTACACGCTCGGTTCAGTTAGCTCCAACTGTGTTGACTTCATAGTCCAGTCATCCAAAAATGGTGAAAATAGACAACAGAAAAGGCCACATAAACACGACCCCACCACCATTTAAGATTTCTGGAAACTAGATTAAAGACAAGTAAAAGTATTCCAACATATCCTGCATACTTAAAAACATTAATTAAGATTCCCCAACCTGAATTGTTGAAGAAGAGTTGTTGAATAAAACCTGGTAAACGCGCAAATATCTCAGGAGTCCAATACGAGATTAAACACGATAGAATGCCAAGAAATAAAAGAACCAACTCTAATAAAAACATATTTTTCAATTTGGCTTGTTTTTAACCTACACCCGCTTCAGTCGCAATTTATGCGGTGTTTGCTTTGTGGTAAAGTGGAGCGACAGCGAGACCACAATAGCTTATAAATTGTCGATCTGCACCGATTTGTTATGCATTTTTTACTCATTCAAATTCGAAGTTAGCAGTT
>CAYPDN010000187.1:0-7817 GCA_964409445.1 uncultured Granulosicoccaceae bacterium | reverse complement strand
TGGAGCCCGGATGGTGTGCTGTATTTTGTATCAGACAAATCCAACTGGTGGAATATATACCGATTGGTCGATGGAACTGTAGAGCCGGTTTGCCCACTGGATGCGGAATTTGGTTTGCCGCTCTGGCAGTTCGGTATGACAAGATATGGTTTTATAGATGCGAACACCATACTGACTTCATATAGCCAGTCAGGTGTCGAGACACTTGCCACTATTAACCTCGCCAGCGGTAAGCTTACAAATCTTGATCGCAACCATACTACTTACTCTTCGTTGAGAACAGAAGGTGACAAGGTTTGCTATATAGCGCAGTCACCGATTGAATTTCCAGCTGTATATGTAGGTGATGTCAGCGATGAGAAACTGGTATGCAGTTCATCAACTTCAACAGTCACAGAGGGTAGTTACTCAGTGGCAAGTCCGGTGACTTTCCCCACCGGCCCAACTGGCAATAACGAAGTAGCCCATGGCTTTTTTTATAACCCGACACATGCAAGCTTTAAAGGGCCGGAAAACGAATTGCCGCCACTATTAGTGATGATTCATGGTGGCCCGACATCGGCAACCTCTAACAGCTTGAGCTTTAAGATCCAGTATTGGACTAATCGCGGTTTTGCAGTTCTCGATGTTAACTATCGAGGCAGCACCGGCTTTGGCAGAATTTATCGCGAGGCATTAAAAACTCGCTGGGGGGTAGCTGATGTTGAGGATTGCGATTTTGGCGTTCGATATTTGATTGAACGTGGCCTCGTTGATAAAAACAGAGTGGCTATTCGCGGTGGAAGCGCTGGAGGATATACCGTTCTTGCAGGGCTTGCGCACACTGATACCTTCAAGGCCGGTACCAGTTTGTATGGTGTGAGTGATCTCACAGCGCTGGCTACAGATACCCACAAGTTTGAAGCGCGTTATCTAGATAGCCTTATTGGACCGTACCCTGAAGCAAAAGATCTCTACGAACAAAGATCTCCCATTAACCATGCAGAATCAATAGCAGTACCCGTGCTTTTTCTGCAGGGTCTGGATGATAAGGTTGTGCCGCCAAACCAGGCCGAAATGATGATAGACAGACTGAAGTCAAATGATGTTCCGGTGGCTTATCTGGCGTTCGAAGGTGAGGCTCATGGGTTTAGAAAGTCTGACACCATCATCCGTGCCTATGAAGCCGAATTGTCGTTCTATGGTTCGGTCTTTGGATTTGAGCCATCAGAAAAGCTTGAAAAGGTAGAATTCCTATAATTTTCGTATGTCGCAATACGATTAAAGGCCAGCAATCGCGCCGGACCCGGTCTACCAAGGTTCAGTCTACCAGGACTTGGGCTTTATTTTTTTTACCTGGCTGTAGCGAAAGCAGTCTTTGGTATGATCGTTAACCATACCCACCCCCTGCATATACGCGTAGCAGATGGTTTCACCGATGAACTTAAAGCCACGCTTTTTAAGATCGCGACTCATGGCATTGCTTATGTCTGTTTTTGCTGGCACCTCACTGTTATTCTTGCGTTGATTTTGGATTGGCTTGCCATCGACAAAGCCCCAGATGTATTTTGCAAAAGATCCAAACTCAGCCTGTACTTTTTTGCAGGCTATTGCATTGCTTCTGACAGAATATATTTTTAATTTATTGCGAATCAGGCCGGGGTCGGTTAGTGCTTTCTCAAGTTTTTTATCTGTGATTTTCGAGAGTTTCTCAATGTTAAAATCAAAAAAAACCTTCTTGTAGTGTTCCCGTTTTTGCAATACTACATGCCAGCTGACACCGGCTTGAGCACCTTCGAGAATCAACATTTCAAAGAGCTTTTGATCATCGTATACAGGCACGCCCCATTCTTTGTCGTGATAGGTTTTGTCGAGATCATTGCTCTCGCACCAACTGCAGCGTTTTTTTTCTACCATCAAATAAAACCTGTAGGAACGAGGCGTTATTGTAGTAACAACCGGAACAGAAAATAAAGAGTAGTGCGGCATCATGCATTACCATCTGTGCCGGCATATATCGGTTGGATCAATTTCTGTTACTTGTAAAACGTTTGCCCGTAAGCCCGATGCGGATCGGATTATTGCGGATATCAGCGCAAAGTGTGGGGGCGTTGGCGAACTAATGAATGTCTTTTGCAGCGCCTTTTTCCTGCACTAACACCCATGGTGATACAGCCACGCACCAGAATTGCGAATTGTCCCGGGTCCAGCCACGCGCGTCGTCATCGCTGGCACGGCGAATGGTGCCTGCGTCCAGCCACTGTTGCATCTGGGCTTTGTCGTCCAGTGACATGCTATGTGCAACTTTAACCAGATCGAGACCTGCATCTACGCGTATAACAACACCCCGTGCAAAGTGCTTAACGAGCTCCTGCCAGTCAATAACGCCGGTTTGCTGATTAATTTCTTCTAATATTGTTTTAGTTGGGGTCGCTTCAGTGGAAGGATTGGATCCTGAGTCTGAATTGCCTGCATTGTCGTCGTTAACAGCCACTGGTGTTTTTCTCTACTCTGCGTTGCCTGCCTGTTGTTGAAGTTTGTTGATGGCAGTCTGTAATTGCAAGTCAATCGCTGCAATATGTTCGTCGGCTTTTTCCGGTTGCTTTGCCCTGGTATCTTCTTCCAGCAGTTTTCTTTGAAACGCTTTGGCATCCTCGGCGATATTTAGTGAGCCGACTCTGCGATACATAAAGTCGCTGTCTGTCTCAACATAGATATCGGGAACAACGCCGGTTGCGTGAATTAATTGATGGTCCGGTCGACCAAATACCGCAATAGTTGTTCTTACCGCACCTCCCAGTGGGGCTGCCAGATTAAATACTTTCTGTACCAGTCCTTTGCCAAACGACGGGCTGCCAATAATAACACCGCGGTTGTAGGACTGGATCGCGCCTGCAACAATTTCAGACGATGACTGGCTGTCGCCGTTGATCAATACAGCTAACGGCAGGTTTGTTACGTGCTCACCGTGGCGGGGCAGTTGTTTTACAGCACCGGTTTTATACCTCTCAAAATAGATATCGTTTTCTTTGCTGAACATCGAGACAATTGCACGTGCGGCACGCGTTGATCCACCTGGGTTATCTCGCAGATCGAGAATGAAACTGGTAGCGCCGTCTGAAATCAGATCTGCGAGTAATCTACCAACTCGTTTGTGGGTATTGCCACCAAAGCGGCTGATCTTGATGTAGCCGATATTTTGCTCGAGTAATTTTGCATCAGCGTAGTGAAGCTCAACGGCTGCGCGCCGCACCTCGACTATGTGTTCCGCGTTACCGCGCAGAACCTTAATAACGGCAATAGAATTATCCGGGCCCTTCAGGGCTGCAACTATTTCTTTCGAGGTCAGAGCTTTGAGTGGCTTGTTATCGACACTGACGAGTTTGTCCCCAGGGATGATGTCTTTGCCATCCATCGGACCACCGGTCAGAGGGCCGATAGCCAGCGGGTAATCATCTTTGGCTGCTCTGAACTTGAGCCCAACTCCTACAAATTTTCCGTTGCGTCTGGAGTTGTATTTTTTCAGAGCGTTGGGATAGAGGTAGTTTGCGTACTGATCGTTGTAGGTTTCTATGGTCTCGGCCAGTACCGTCCGCATCAGTTCAATGCGCTTTTCTTCTGCAACTTTTGCAAAGTCAGCCGCGTTTTTATCAAGTTCATTTTCGATCTTTTGCAAACGCTTTTTATAGTCTGCAATGATCTCTTCTCTGGTTTGAGGTACAAGGTCAGTGAACATCGTCAGTTGAGTCTGGTGGACAATGTTCAACGCTTTGACAAATTCCGCGTACGCTGTGACCTTGACAGCACTTTGAGCGGGCGTGGCAACCGTCATGAAGATTCCAATCAAAGATGCGCTAAGCATTCTGTGGCGGGTGAGGCTGGAATTCCACAAAGAAATACGTGGTAGTTTAAAGACGTTGATCAATTGATGAATCATTTGCAGCCCGGCTATTCTTAACAGTTTAGCGCTGCAATTCATGCGCCGTTACAGACGAATATAGCTGTTGTCGGGGCCTAGAGGTGTAACATTTTCAACGTGTTGCTGCGAATAACTTCAAAGCTGGCAGCTTCGATAAGATCGGCTTTTGTCAGGTTTTCTACTTTTCTGCTCATAGCGAGCCCCATCTTGTCCAGCAGGGCTGCAGTCTGGAACTGGTGATCGTCGATGTGTTGACCATGTGAGCTGTCACGCGGGACAAGAACAGGGCGCTTACCCATGCGCAGAGATGTCAGGGCGGTGCCGGTGCCAGCGTGTGCGATCACAACATCTGCTTCGCGCATGGCCTGCTCCAGTTCGTGAGCTGGTACGACTTCTTTGCCGTCGATATTCAGATCACTGACATCAGTTGATCCGGTTTGCCAGAGGACTGACTCTGCATCGGAGAGATAGTCAGCCAAACGCACGAAAAAATCTCGGAAGCTATAGTCTTCCATCGTACCAACGGAGACAACAGCGCGTTTGATACCGGTTGGCTTCTGCGCTAATGGAACCGCTTCAAAACCATCAAACACTGAGCCCAAAAATTTCCATTGCTCATTGGACCAGGCTTCGTGTTGATTGTAAAAATTGATGCCCGGTACTCGACTGAGTGCTTTGCCGGTAACCGATGGGCCTTCAACCCGTGTTGCGGATTCGATGTAGTGAGTCGGAATACCCCTCACCGCGCTATATGGCAGATAGGCCAGCGCTATAGCCGAGCCGGTGCTTATTACCGTATCGACGTTGTATTTTTTTATCAGCTTGAAGGCCTGCGGCACATTGCGCAGGACCGAAGCCAGACCTCGTGGTTTGATATAAGGAACATATTCAACCTGCTGGTCTTTCAGCATAGATCGGGTTTGGGGTGAGTCAAAAGTGACCCAGATACAATCCTTGTTGACGCCCTCAATGCGTGGCCACAGCTCGGCCAGCTGTGTGAAGTGTCCGCCACTCGACGCTACCAGCATGGTAGTCATGCAGCTACGCCGCAGATTTTTGTTAGAGCGAGTAAAGTTGGTGTGGTAACGATGGTCAAACGATCAAGAATCTCAAGTCTTTTAAGTGTGTTGCTGCGCTTGGTCGTGCAAGACCAGGCACAGCAGCGGACAGTATCGCACTAGTATCCTATAAAACAACGGTGTGGACATACTTGCTTACCGAGCTGAAATAGCCGCGGCATTGGTAGCGCTGCAGAGCATGCAACTGCCGTCATGCGAGCCATCCCCCTAACGCATTTTTTCCAGCAGATGCCGTAAGTCTACTGTCTTGCAGCCAAAGTCCTGCCCGATCGAGATGAGCTGATCAATGGTTTCGGGGTCAACATCTATGCCGTGTGTCTCTCTGTCGAGTCGATTATTTAATTCAGGCTCGCCAGGCATCAGCACTTTATTTTGATAGTTAACCTGGCTGTGGTTGTCGCTGGCCTGATCGTCGGTAGCCTGGGTCCCTTTGGCCGGTCGGCTGGTTTTTATCGACTGGTAGAACTCCATAACGCGCGCTTCAATTTCTTCCTGGGTGTCGAATGCCTGTGGATCGATGAGTATTGAGAACATGTTGTTGAACACCCCGTTAGGGATGTAGTTGCCGGCTGCAACGGTTTCGGTACCCGCTATTGCTCCGGCCAATAATTCTACAAATATCGCAAGGCCGGAGCCCTTGTGTTCACCAAACGGGGTCAGTGCGCCGCTGCGGTCCAGCCACATGGGTGACGGATCGTCCGTTGGTGATCCGGCGTCATCAATCACCCAGCCGAGTGGGATTTTTTGCCCTTTGTTATGTGCCACGCGAACCTTGCCGAATGCCACGGTGCTGGTGGCTAAATCCAACATCGGTTTGGCATTGCCATTGACTGGAATGCCTATACTGATAGGGTTTGTAGAGAATGAAGGTTCGCTGCTACCGTGTGCTGCAACCAGTGGTGCATGCCCCCAGACGTTCACAAAATGCAACGAAATCAGACCATGTTTGGCACAGTATTCCGAGTAGTGGCCAGTTCTTGAAACATGGCCGCTATTGCGTAAGCCAAGTACTGCTACTTTATTTTCGCGACAGGATTTTATTGCCACATCAAGTGCCAGCAGAGCCATTCTATGGCCGAAGCCGCGTTTGGCATCCACCACTGTGACAGCGCCTGCGGTGGAGATAATTTCTGGTGTTTGGTTTGGTATCAGATTGCCATCTTCAACCTGCTTGCCATACATCGGGAGCATGCCAATACCGTGTGAGTCATGGCCGGACAGGTTAGCGCCTACCAGATGTTCTGCGACAATGCGGCACTCTTCTTTATTACATCCGAATGCATCTAAAATAGCGTTTGCCAGACCTTCAAGGCTGCCTGCGGAGTATCTCACTGGATGTACCTCGCTAATTACCAATAATTCAGGTTGATGCGCTTCGCCGAGCTGGCGGATTGCTGACGATTGACCATAACAGTCCACGGAGTGATTGTCGGTGTGGTTTGCGACCGAAATTGACATCTTTTTCCGACAGGAACGTTACTCCAATGTTAAGGACGGTCAGATCGCCGGTGTTACTTTATCTAGTGGTTCGGTGGTGATCTTCCTGCGCTCGGTGTCCTCGTTGCAATGGAGGGCGTTTGGCTAATGAGTTACGATGTTGCAGCTTGGCACAAGCCTCTGCAGAGAAAGACCTTCCTGAAGTTGAGATGTGGGGCGGTTGTGTTGCGCAGCAGTTTTGTCTCGAGTAGTTATATATAAAAATAGAGTTAATAATGTTTCACTCACAAAAGATTCCCAACACAGACCTTAATGTGGAGGATTGCGAAGTTTGCCTCCTATCATCTTTTGGGGGTAACGGTGGCAGTTCTATGGCCTGCGGAAGTTAATGCACAGCGATGGGTTTCAAGCTCGAAAAATTTACAGCAAATCTATCAACCTCATTTATGCGAGGGGCTGATGGTTGCACGCTCAACCTGACCATTCCTTATTTCGGAGACAAATCTGCAAATCTCAGCGAAAATACCAATGGATGCAATGGACACCACTAACAAGCTGACTGTGCTTGATGTGGACTTCCTGAGCATTTCTATGGAAGAAGCGCTGGCGTTGTTGCAACAGGTTATTGCCCGTGGTGAGAAAGAAAGCGTTTCTTTCATCAACGCGGATTGTCTGAATATCAGCTGCAAAGATATCGAGTATCGCAACATTCTCCAATCTCAGAGCATCGTCTTACCTGACGGTGCCGGTATCAATATCGCCTGTCGAGTAGTTGGCGAAAGATTGGTTGCTAATTTAAACGGCACCGATCTGATCCCCCAGCTTTGGGAAATGGCGCCCGAAAAAGGCTATCGTTTCTTTTTGTTGGGGGCCGCTCCTGGCGTGACTGATCGGATGAAGCAAAAGCTCGAAGAGACCTACCCGGGTATTGCCGTTGTTGGTGAGCAGCATGGCTATTTTGACCATGCGACAGAATCCGATGCGGTGATTGAAAAAATCAACGCCACTGAAGCTAATATTGTTCTGGTGGCTTTCGGTGCACCGGTGCAGGAAAAGTGGATCCACGAGCACAAGAGCAAGATTGATTGCAACCTGGTTGCTGGTGTCGGTGGTTTATTCGACTTTTATTCCGGTGATAAAAAACGTGCGCCAATGTGGATGCGCAAGAGTGGCATCGAGTGGATGTATCGGCTTTATCTTGAGCCTGGGCGGCTTTGGCGCCGCTATATTATTGGTAATCCGATGTTTATTTATCGGGTACTTCGCTGGAAGAAAGCGGCTCGGTCTTAGATTTTTTTCTTTTGGCTTTTACGAGTAGGCTTGTCGTTCTGGTTTTTATCGTTTTGTCTTTTTTTATCGTTCTGGCTTTGTCGCGCTGGCCTTTTTTATCGTTTTGTCCTTTT
>CAYPDN010000186.1:0-7829 GCA_964409445.1 uncultured Granulosicoccaceae bacterium | reverse complement strand
ACATGCACGGATACATCTCGCTGTCGATTAAGTTAAATTCATCGGGCAGCAGAAGGGAGTTCTACTCGCCAACCATCACCACGGCAACCGCTTTCATATCACTCACCTCATCAGACAATAGCGACCATAGATGCTCTGACCGATCTTCACCCAGCAGGGTCGCAGACTTATCCAGCACTTTTTCGCGACGTTTCTGGTAAGTCATAGGAGTAGCCAGATCATGAAAATCTTCAGTGCTTGTTCCATCGTGAGTATCAATGACAACACGCGCAGCAGTCTCCGTTAGCTTGTCATCAGCTTGAACATACACTCTTTCACACAGGGCCTGCATAGACTGATCTTCACACAGCTCATCGGTGAATGTATCAATAGATGCAGTATTCCAACCACACAAACACAGTGCTGCGGTCATCCGATAGCTGAACTTTGCTTCAAGGCCGGTTTTCGGCACACTGATATCGCAGACAGAAAGCCACCGAGGATGCACAGATATTGTCAATCTCTCGACATTCGAAGCATTAAGTTGATAATTATCTCTAATGTTTTTAATCGCCTCAAGAGATGCGTGAGTGCCATGACAGCACGCATGAAATTTGTGTTGCACAGACTCAAATACATATTCAGACCCCATCGAATCAAATGCATCGCTTTTGAATTCACCGTGATGAGTGCGGCCCAGCCCCTGTTCACACTCAAGGGCGTCCGGTCTTGAAATAAATCCAGCCAGCGCCAGCTGACCCGCCTCAACCCCGTTAGCTGCAGCCATACCTGCATGATAAGGCTTACCCATCGTACCGAACTGACACTTGAGTCCCGACGTTCGCGTTGCCGCCACACCCAGCGCGTGGCAAGTTTGTTCAACACTCAGACCCAATAAACGTGCGGCAGCTGAGGTAGCACCGATACTGCCCGCGGTTGCCGTTTGATGGAATCCACACTGGTAGTGTTCTCTGCCAAGCCAGTCACCGACACGGCAAGCCACCTCCATCCCGATCAGCGATGCGTCAAGCCAATCCTGCCGCGAGCAATCAGTAAACTGAGCGATGGCAGTTGCTGCTGGAATAACACCGACACTGGGATGACCGATATGAATAAAGTGAGTATCGTCATAATCAAGTGCATGAGATGACGTACCGTTAGACAACGCAGCAGCACGTGGCGCGAATTTTCCTTCTGCACCAAACACAGATGCACTGCCAGTTACACCCTCTGCAACAATCAGCTCTCTAACAATATTGCTAACTGGCTCTTGTATCCCTGCAATAGATACCGCAAACCAGTCAAGCAAAGATAATCGTGCAATATCTTTGGCACCAGACGGTATTTCCCGGCTGTTCGTTTGAACAGCAAACCGCGCAATATTCTCACTTATTTTCAGACCAGACACTATCGCCTCACTGATTTCTTCAATACCTAACTAACTGAATAACTTGCACGAACGAACTCCATAAATTGATTAGGGCCCGGCCGGCAACAGCAGGTCCATAAAGTCTATTCTTTGTCTTTCGCATCGACCACTCCATCAATCAAACTGTACTTAAGCAGGTCTTCTATATCTTCGGGCGATCTGGTGACACTTATCATGCGATTGCGTAACGTAAGTATTTCCTGTTGCCGGAGTGCCAGCGCCGCCACCGCATCATCAGTCGTGACCAATTGAAATCTAAACGGTGTATGGGTTGGCATCTGCGACACGGCATCCAGATCTGCAGTGATAACAGTAGCAATTCTTGGATACCCGCCTGTCGGTTGTCTGTCAGCTAACAAAACCGTCGCAACACCGTCACCGGCAACCTGTATGTCACCGATTACAACAGCATCTGAAACACCACTCAAGCCGGTTTCCGCCGCCAGACTGCCGGCATCAGTTGCAAGCCTGGCGCCCATTCGGTCACGTTCCGCAGAAACCGAAAATTCACTTTGCAGCAAGGCCTGACGAACTTCGGTACTGAACACATGTGCCTGAGTACCCCAGACAATTCTTATTGCATCGCGTGCAAAGTACTCAGGTGTTGCGAGTCTCTGCGGCACAAAGCGGGATTGAGGTTCGACATCACTTTGTGAGAAATTGCCTGTCAAAGGCAGTTCATCGCCTGCGCGAAGAGGTCGGCCTTTATAGCCACCGAGATCAGACCGTGCATAGGTAGACATTGATTCCAGTACCTGCGGTATCGCAAATCCTCCCTCTACCTGTAGATAACTGTAAATCGATTGCCGTGCATAACCACAGTGAAGTACCTGCCCCGGTTCTACCGTAAAACTACTTCGCCATGGAAGCACTGAACCATCAAGGGTTAGTTCCATTGCAGCGCCGCTGGTCGCCATCGTAACCGGTTTTTCTGTCACGGTGAATTTGCCTCCCACCGCGATCATCTCCAACGCCGCTGTATTGCCTTCGTTACCCAACAGCTGGTTGCACTCTGCAAGTGCCCAGCGGTCCATGACTCCGCCCTCAGTAACACCGTAACGCTGATAACCCGGTCTGCCGTTATCCTGCAACGTTACTCCAGGCCCTGCATCAAGCACCTTAAAAATGCCTGCAGTCACGCCACCCTCTCTATTACCGACTCACCACGCTCTTGCTGTGACCGAAGTCTGTCAAACTCCCGCTCAGACACTGGGGTGTACTGAACCTTATCTCCATGTTTAACAAAAACCGGTGGAGAGTGTTGTGCGCTGAAATTATTCATTGGAGTGCGGCCGATACAGCGCCAGCCTGTTGGCATCGGTGCTGAAGGCATTACAGTTTGCCTCAAGGCCACCAGAATAGCGCCGGCAGGTACACGCGGCTTGATAACCTTAAGCCTCGGAATACTCCACTGCTGCGGCAGCATACCCAGATAGGCACAACCAGGTGCAAAGCCGAGTGTTAAAACACGTAACACGCTATCGCAATGCTGATCAACTGCGTCCGCTTCACTAACCTTCAGCATCTTTGCAACTTCGGTCAGATCTTCACCGGTCTCACCACCGTAGCAGACAGGTATTTTCCAGTGCGATGAATTCTTAATAACTGGTTGCCGCAACCAGTCTTTTATACCAAGCTGACGTTGTAACTGTGACTCAAGCTCCGTATAGGAAACTTTGAGCGGATCAAATCTAACCAGCAATGATACCAGCGCCGGAGAAGTTTCAGTCACGCCGTCAATCGATAATGTACTCAGATGATGATCGAACTCCAGCACTGATGCATTGACATCAAAATCCAGCTCACTGCCAAAGCGAATCAGAGCCGCACTGTCACCCGCCGGTACAATAAAGGGGAATGAGTGGGTTTCACTGGCCATGCCATCAGCTTATATGAATTCGCGCGGTGTCAGGTGCACCCGCACTGCCACCAGACTCAATATACCCAACAATGACGGAATCAGGAAACTCTGCAAGCAGCTTAGAAGCATTGCTTTGCGGTAGCGCGATCAACAGACCACCACTGGTCTGGGGATCCAGCAAGACATCAAGTCTGAAACGATCTGTGTCTTCTGACACCGCACACTGCTGCAGGTACACTTGCAGGTGAGGGTAGAGTGTTGAACGAAAACCGGCACTCGACAATTCATAAGCACCATCAAGCAGCGGTATGTCTGCAAGGTTTAGCACGGCCTGTAAATCCGTTGCCCCAAGCATTTCCAACAAATGTCCTACCAGTCCGAACCCGGTTACATCAGTTGCGGCCGAGACATTATGCGAATGCAATACCGATGCGATCTGTCTGTTCGATTGCAACATACTGTCGAATGCAGCATCAGTGGCCGCCGCAGGTGCACGTGCCTGCATATCTGCCGCAAGTATTAATCCGGTACCAAGCGCTTTGGTTAAAACCAGTACATCACCGGAATTAACTGTGTTTTTACCAACTGCCTGATCGGCTGCCACCTCACCATTGGCGACCAGTGCCACATGTGTTTCCAATCCCTCGGAACTATGGCCTCCGGCAAGTGTTGTCTGTTGCTCGTTAAGCGCATGAGTTATCGATGCCATCAACAACTTGTGGTCACGCTTTTGAATTCTCGGGTGGGCGTGTTTTAAATTCAACCAAACCTGCGCACTGACGGGCGTTGCACCCATCGCATACAAATCACTCAACGCATGGTTTACGCATATTTTTCCGAATCGCCAATAGTCCTCACTAAAAGATCTGAATCCGTCAATACTTTGCACAGCTACCTTGCCGGCGCTTACTCTCCATAAGCTCGCATCTTCTGCTTTGCCAAGTGCAGGTGTCACCGCATCATTCTGATGGACTGACAATTCACCTAGATTGCCGGCAATGATGTCCGGCCCAAGCTTGCTGCCACAACCAGCACAATGCATAACATCCATCGCTACTGGTGCCATCTCCATTTTAGGACCAGGTTCATTCAGCTTACGCATGAATTTCTGATCAATATGATCTTTTAGCTTCCACACCCAGCGACCGGATGCCGTGAAACCGCCCCTGCAACCCACTGCAGTTTTTTCACCAAGCGATAGCAAAGACAGAAAATCAGTTTGCAGCTTCAAGGGCCTTAGAGCGGAGCTGCCATTGTTATTCTGAACATTGCAAACCGAACGAAGATTGTCCGCCAGAAACGGCGCTTGTCGCACCGCATAGACACCCGCTTTAGGCCGCGGATCCGAAAGCATATCGGAACAATCACCTACGGCAAATACGTTGCTGTGACTTTTACTCTGAAGATATTCATTGACCGCTATAAAACCACGCTCCGAAACTTCCAGCCCGGTATCCGCCAACCAGTCTGCTGCGGCCGCACCAGTACACCAGATGCTCTTATCAAGAGTAGCTATATCGCCATCAGTTGAGATCAATCCGTCGGCACGAACTTCCGCAACACGAAAGTTTGGATGCAGCGTGATTTTGTTTTCTTTAAGAGTTCTTTCGGCAATGGAAATAACTTTGTCCGGATACCCGCGCAACACTTGTTCGCCCGAATAGAGCAGATGAAAGTTTAAAGCACTGTGTTCTTTTAGCCGCTGCGCCATACCAAGTACCAGCTCGACACCACCGGCACCCGCACCAACAACCCCCCACTCGCCACTTACTGTTGCAGCTGATGCCTGTAACAAGTTATTCCAGATCTCACCAAAGTGACTGACGGGCTTTACGCCGACTGCATGGCTGCGCGCACCAGGCACTGTAAGATCCGGGGTAGATCCGACGTCGATACTCAGGTGATCGTATTGTATAGCCACAGACTCACTGGCATCACTCGCACGTTCGTCGATACGGCCCGGTTCAACAGGTGGTTCAATAGAATTTGGGTCAATCAGGTTTGTATAGATTGTATTAGCATCTGCATCGATACCGGATACCGTACCGCGAATAAAGCGCACATTAGCCCACTGGCAAAGCCGATTCAGATCAATATGAGCGTCGAGATAACTGTAGTGCCCTGCCACAAAGCCCGGCAACATACCGGAGTACGGTGTTAGCGTTTGCTCCGAGATCAGTGTCAGCCGTACTCCGGCAATCGGCTTCATACCAAATTGCTTTATCACTAAAGCGTGAGTATGACCTCCACCAATAAAAACGAGGTCTCTTTCAATACTCATCCGCGTTCATCACTTGCAGCACCAACAGGTGCACCAAAAGTTATCACCATTATTCTCAATCTACCCGTGCTAATTCTAACCAGGCTCACTCTACCCAGGCAGCAATTTCATCCGCAGTGCCTTTGAACACGAGCTGACTTTCACGACCAATCATTTTGTGAGCATAGAGTGGATCGTAGTAGTCGTGCAGCAGTGTCCTTACTATCTCATCCATACGGTCTGTGCCGGTACTGGCCTGCAGTTCATTCACCGCACCAGGCACCAATGCGATTAAACGCTGGTAACGCTCACCCCCGAGTCGCCTTCGAATCCGTCCAAGGTTATAGCTGATAAATTCTTCAAGTCGCAGGTAACTTTGCTGCTCCGACATCTCAGCTCGATAGACGGTCATTGCAGTATTAATGTAATCGTCACGGATGCGCTTAATACGATCTTCGGTAGAGGTAATAAGTTCCACTACAGGGGCCGCTCGCAGTGCCTCCTGCAGGTAGACCGGCAGTGAAATCTTACCAATCAAATGTGACTCTGCTTCAAACATCACCGGTGCTGCACTTTTTTTGCTAACCCGAAACCACTCCGATGCAACTTCGTTTTCCCAGTTTATCTGTGAAGGCTGTGGTACAAACAAGCTACCGAAAGCACTGCCACGATGTCTGGCCATGCCTTCTATATCGACACTCTGGTTTAGACGACAGATCAGATCAGTTTTACCACTGCCGGTCGGTGCAGCTAACGTCAGTATATTACCCTCTGTCGCAAGGCGTTCGAACTGCGCAAGCAAAAACTTTCGCATGGCTTTGTAGCCACCGACAACTTTTGGATAACTAACACCGGCATCCTTCAGCCAAAGTTGAGTGATATCAGAACGCATACCACCACGGAAGCAGTATAGGTAACCATTTGGGTGCAGCTGAATAAACTGTTGCCACCGTTGCAGGCGGTTTTCTTTTATTGCCTCAGTGACACTATCAAGCCCGAGTGCAATCGCGGCTTGCTGACCGTTGTTGGCATATTCAGTTCCAATCATTTCGCGCTGCTGGTCGTCGAGCAGCGGCGCATTGACCGCACCCCCTATACAGCCGCGATCAAACTCCACCGGTGCACGCACATCCAGGAGCGGGATGTTGTCGAGAATAATCCGTTCAATGTCAGCTGTATCACACTGCATCAGTTGCATCGCACTACGTCAGTTGTAACGCACTGTATCTGTTGCATTGCAACCGCACTGGCATCGCCAAAGTTAAGTGACTTAATCACAGAAATAGTGTGGGCAGGACTAACCGGGAAAGATAACCCTATAGTAGTCATTTGCAAACAAAACAGCTACTGCAGCACCGGCAATAAACCCACAAAGATGTCCATCCCAGGAAGAGCCCTTTTTCCAGGGATTGATGCTGGTCAGAAAAGTTGTACCGTAAAGTCCGGCAACAAGCAGCGCAATCGCGACTGTGGTGATTTTAACCTGTACCAGTCCATTGGCAATGTGGAAACCAGTCAGCGCGAATACCATCAGGCTTGCTCCGATATGATTAGCCCGACGGCCACATACCCACAAGAGCAAACCTCCAAGTACCTGAGTCATAATCGCGACGGTGGTCGCACCAGCCTCTGTATTAAACAGTAGCGCCAGCAGAAGCGCCAAAGGCACGGTGTTCGCCATCAGGTGTTTGAAATCTTCGTGCAGCAGCGGCATCGAGACCACGCCAATCAAACCGCTGGAGCGTCTCGGTATCAGGCCAAATTGATTAACCGGTAACAATCGAGAGATTATAAATACCAGCCAGATAAAAGGTATGAAGAACAACAGCGGATCGAGGCCTTTGACCGCCGCCCATAACAACTCTGTATCCAAGACCCGACCAAGCCCCCGAAAGACTCTCTTACCTTCTGAAGAATACAGCGCATAGTTTGCGCCGGATGAAGGGCAGCCACCGATGAAAATTCAGATCAGTTAATTGCCGTAAAGTTAAAGCGGCTGCAATCAGCCGCATAGAGTCGTTGCGACTTATTTAAAAGCCGGAACTCCCAACGGCTTCTGAACATCATCAGCAGCTTTGCCGACCCTGCGATCATTCCATAGCAACACGTGACCGAGAATAAAAAACACACCCAAGCCGAGCTGCACAAGAAATTTGGGTAGCGGCTGTACGACTGGCCAAGCGGTATGACTTGCCATGACAGATCCCTTACTTTCGTGCGTGAAACATCTTTTTACCTTCTGCACCAGCAAAGATCAATTCCAGGTTAGAAACATTGCGCTGGAAAGCCGACTCTTTCAC
>CAYPDN010000185.1:0-7838 GCA_964409445.1 uncultured Granulosicoccaceae bacterium | reverse complement strand
ATGAAATACAAACCCATAGTTTCTTCGTCCAGCACGCGTGCTAGAAACATCAAAGTGAAGAAGTGGCAAACCAGGGTCACCAGTGCGCCCGTAAAGGTTGCTCCGAGTGCCTTAAGGATGGGTTTGATCTCGCATTTTATTACTGCAGTATTTATCGGATGATGAGTTTACAGCTTCTGCTAACGCGTACAGCAATACTTGCCGCGTGTAGCAATACCTGCTTAGTGCGGCAGATTAGGCATGTTTACAGCACCATCCAGTGCTGGTGGGCGGAATTTGGTGCGATCCTTTTCTGCCAACTCCTGATCGATAAAAAGCTTCAGTTCCTGTCGAAATCTGGCGTCTGAAAAAGATGCTGCGTGGCGCCGAATTTCTGCCGAATTGAAGTTGTCCTGTAGTCTTTCGAACCTCTCCAGTGCACCTAGCAATGACGGTACCGTTTGTTCATCGAACAATAAGCCCGTTCTTTTATCGAGAACGGTTTCTCTGGCACCACCGCGACCGTATGCAATCACCGGTGTACCGCACGCCTGTGCTTCAACTGGCAAAATGCCAAAGTCTTCCTGGGCTGCAAAGATGAAGGCTTTTGCGCGGCGCATGTAATCTACCATGACAGCGTCCGGCTGGTAACCAAGTATCTGTACGTTAGGCCCGGCCAGTGCTTTGATTTTTTTATGCTCCGGGCCATCGCCGATCACGATCAAACGCTTATCCGGACATTGCTTGAACGCTTCAACGATCAGGTCGATCCGTTTGTAGGGAACCTGGCGTGATGCGGCAAAGTAGAAATCTTCCTTCAGTGGCTCTATCTGAAAACGATTTATGTTCACCGGCGGATTTATCACTGTCGACTCGCGTCGATAAGTTTTGCGGATGCGGTCTCCAATATAGGCTGAGTTAGCTACGAATGAGTCCACTCGGTTTGAGGACACGACATCCCACATACGCAGTTTGTGCAACACGTAGCGGATGAATGTTGATCGTAGTCCCGAGCTCAGGCCTGTGTGCTTCAGGTAGTGTGCCTGTAAGTCCCACGCGTAACGCATTGGTGAGTGGCAGTAGCAAACATGCAGCTGGTCCGGTGAAGTGATAATACCTTTGGCCACTGCCGAACTTGATGAGACGATTAGCTCGTATTTACGTAAGTCGAATTGTTCAATCGCGTAGGGAAACAGCGGTAATAGATTGCGATAATATTTTTCGGCTTTTGGAAAATTCTGCAGAAAGCTGGTGGTGACTGTTTTGCCTTCCAGAAATGGCGCTTCAGTGCGGGACACAAAGTCGAACAGGGTAAAGATGTCAGCCTGAGGGTAGATCTCCAGGATCTGTTCGAGGACGCGCTCTGCACCACCCACCAGCGGCAGCCAGTCGTGGATAACCGCCACACGTTGTTCGCTATCCCGGCGATTCTTGCTGATGCTTCGTGTTTTGTTCATTGAGCGGACAATCCAGACATCCAGGTTGTACTATGTTGGGCGATCGGCATACAGCGCAACTTGCTTGCCAACTCTACGTAGAGTTGTTATGTCAAGCCACTCACTGAATCCTGTGCGTTACCAAGCTGATGCGATCCTTGCATGTCTGCACTCAAGGGCCTGTGGCCACAAAGTTGCAATTGAGTGCATGAACGTTACCGCTTGAGTATAACGCGCAGCCAGAAATCACTCCCGTTACCAACTGTATCGGCAAGAATCAGCGAGACCCAAATGAGCATGAGAACCGAGACACGCCAGCGTTTTAGCGCCCCTGTGTTCGATCGGCGTCAGGCTCGATGGCCGAGCTTCCGGCAAATGTAGAATCTGTAATAATAATCGGTGGTATGGCGTTGTCTTTTAACGTTATTTCCGTGGACAGCTGGTAACATGTGCCTTCGCTAATATGCTGCAACAAGACGAGAAATCTGCCTGATGAATCAGGTCTATCTAACTGGAATAACCACCACCGGTACGCCCCATTTGGGCAATTATGCAGGCGCAATCCGGCCGGCAATTGCTGCGAGCCGTGATCCTGATACAGAACAATTCTATTTTCTGGCTGATCTGCACGCTTTGATAAAAGGCCTGTCCCGGGAAGACGTAAGCCGCTCGCGCATGGAAATTGCGGCCACCTGGATGGCGCTTGGTCTCGATACCGAAAAAGCCTTTTTCTACTGTCAGTCGGATATCCCTGAAATTCCGGCGCTGGCATGGTTGCTGTCGTGTCAGGCAGCCAAAGGATTGCTGAATCGCGCCCATGCGTACAAGGCAGTTGTGCAGGAAAACGAGTCTTCCGGGTCGAAAGATGCAGATAAAGGCATCACGATGGGTCTGTTCAGCTACCCGGTATTAATGGCGGCAGACATTTTGATGTTTAAGGCGCACAAAGTTCCGGTAGGGCGAGATCAGATTCAACACATTGAGATGGCTCGCGATATGGCGCAACGGTTCAATCATCACTACGGCGAGCATTTTGTTTTGCCAGAGGCACAGGTAGATGATTCAACAGCCGTCCTTGCAGGGCTCGACGGGCGCAAAATGAGCAAGAGCTATAACAATACAATCCCGTTGTTTCTGCCGGAAAAGCAGTTTCGCAAGCAAATTATGAAAATCAAAACCAATTCACTTGAACCGGGTGAACCAAAGGACCCTGAGGGCAATACGCTGTTTGAAATTTATCAGGCATTCGCCACAGCGGACCAGGTGGCCGATGTGCGTCAGCGCTATGCAGATGGAATTGCGTGGGGCGACATGAAGCAGTTTTTGTTTGAACACCTGAATGAAATGTTACAAGAACCACGTGAAAAATATCTGCAGCTGATGGAACAGCCAAAGCTGGTTGGAGAAGTGCTGCAACAGGGAGCTATCCGTGCGCGTAAATTGAGTCAGCCATTTATGGCTGAACTGTACGACGCGGTTGGTATAAAACCAATGTGGCTGTAGGCGTTACTAAAATCATGGATTATTAATTAAGCACCAACGTAATTGTCCGGTTTAATTGTTCACCTTAATTGTCCCGGTCAACTAGAATTACGTTAGTAAACTATTACCAGTACAACGTACGAGATCATTATGGGATCAGACAGCCGCACCGCAACGGCAACGTCTTCAAAATCTCGCCCGTCATGGCGCGATCGGCATTTAAGCCAGTTAAGTGATGAGCAGCTTGACGATGTTAAAAAACATCGCGCAGCAACAGGCTCGATAAATACGACCGATAGGGACGCCGGTGCCAGCCGTGCTTCCGAAAAGTCCTCTTCGGCGGCACAGTTAGCCGGTATAGACGGCATGGAAACAGCGGCCGGACGGAATGCAAAAACAGAGGTAGAAGCACCGAGGCGACAGGCGGGTCCGGATCGAGATTCAGGACGTGAAACTCGCCATGAAAGAAATGACAGACATAACCGATCAAGACAACAGCAGGAGCGTCGTCCACTGCGTGAGACGGAACGTACTGAATCGCGTGCATCTGGGGCCCCTCGGCCTGTTCCTCGACATGGGCACCCGGCCAGACAACCACGTACTCGCAACGGACGGGATGATCACCGGCACCACTATGAGCGCGAAGCAAAAATACGTGCTGAAAGGTCGTCCGTTGATGCAGATCGAGAGCATCGCGACTATCGTGACTATGGTGCGGATCATAGTATCAGTCGTGCACCTGCCGAACGACCGCAGGATCGTCGAGACCATACCAGGCAGCGCAGCGGCAGAGCACCAGAGTCAAAGCGTCCAAATCTAAATAAAGCTGCGGCTGCTAACATGCCTGAGCAAGCGTTGCAGCCTGATGCTCCAGCCAAGAAAAGTATCGTAAACCGTTTGTTGGATTTCAAACTAAATGGTCCGGTGAAATATGGTTTGATGGCGCTGGCAATCGCAATAATGATCGCGGTGTCGCTAATGAAACCGATTGATAACTCCAGTCAGTCACAGCTCGACAGTGCACTCACGCGCGCAATGATAGGGTTTGGTTTGGCGCGCACACTGAACGGTGTTATTTCAGTAGCGCAGGGAACTGAGTTTGCAGTACAGCCGGCGGGTGTTGGAGTTAACTTCTCACCGGGTGAAATTCTCGATCCGATCAATGACCTTGTCGAGCGTTTCTCGTGGGTGATGTTGCTTGCAACCAGTTCACTGGGCGTGCAAAAAATATTACTTGAGGTAAGTAGCTGGGCCGGTATCAGTGTCTTGCTCGGTGGTGCCGGATTGTTTTTTCTACTGACGCGAATGCGTAACAGTTCGCTGGCGAGGATGGCAGACATCGCAGGCAAGTTATTGCTGGTGATGATACTTGTGCGTTTTTTGATTCCAGTCGGTTCACTTGCCAATGACTGGGTATACAAGCAGTTCCTGCAGCCTCAGTACGAGCAATCCTCAGAGCAGCTTGAAATAGCCAGCACCCGTATACGGGAAATTAGCGCCCGCCAAACACAGGCGGAGAAAAACGATGGGTCACTAAAGGAGCGCGCTAAGAGCTTATATAACTCGATGACGGCCAAGTTTGATTTTGACGGCATGCTGAATGACTACAAAGACTCTGCCGAAAATGTCAGTGAGCACGCCATCAGTCTGATCGTTGTGTTTACTTTGCAAACAGTTGTCTTTCCGTTGTTGTTTCTGTACCTGATCTATCGACTGTTTCGATCTGTATTGCTGCCCTCCAGGTCATCAAACTAGGCTCGCTTACCAGCGTGAAACGGTCAACGAAATTAATCGTTGGCAGGTGAGTTATTCTCAAATGTAGCGGCATCTTGCTTAGCTGCTGATGGCAGGTACATGTCGAGCAGTTCGTGTGCTTCTTCCATGCCACTTTTTTTCAGCGCTGAAAAAGTCTGCAGAGTGCATTCGACGCCGTCATCTTCAAGCTGTTGGCTGACTTTAAGCAACGTTGCTTTGGCTGCACTTTTACTGAGCTTGTCACTTTTGGTCAGCAGGCAATGCAGTGCAGACTGACCCTGCATAGCCCATTCGATCAAGCGCCAGTCGTAGTCAGACAGCGGGTGGCGGATATCCATCACCACAACCAGACATTTAAGCGAATCGCGATTTTTTAGATAACCGCCAAGTGCCGCCTGCCAGTGTCTGATCTGGGTTTTTGAAACCTTGGCATAGCCGTAACCCGGCAAGTCGACCAGATAGTTGCCTGGCACCACTTCAAAGTGATTAATCAGCTGCGTACGGCCAGGTGTTTTACTGGTTCGGGCGAGTTTTTTATTGCGTGTGATGGTATTGATGGCACTGGACTTGCCCGCATTGGAGCGTCCCGCAAATGCTACTTCGGCTGTGCTGTCATCGGGCAGCTGGCCAAGTGTGTGGGCACTGGTGGTGAACTGCGTATTGAAATAATTTGTATTGATCATGAATAGCTTGCCAGTCCGGTAGTGGGGAGCCTATAGGGGCTCGGAATCATTGACCAGTATTTGTTATAATTTCAGCAGCTTTTATATTTGGCACTTCGTCCCGAAGTGCGTCCCCGATTGTTACTAATTCAGGTGTGATGATGCGTAAATCATTAGTCGTTTTGTCTTTTTGTGCGGCACTTGCCAGCTTAACCGTGACTCAGCCAGTGCTGGCCAGTGATTCTTCTGTCAAGGCGGGTCAAGCAGCGGAAATTAAACCGACTATTGCTACGGGTGATGCCGCCGCCGGAAATGCAGCCTCAGCTGTCTGTGCCGGATGCCATGGTGTTGACGGTGTGGCATCAATTACCAATTACCCGAATCTTGCCGGGCAGGGAGCTCCATATTTGTACAAGCAACTGGTGGAGTTTAAATCAGGTGCCAGAGAAAATGCCGTGATGTCAGGCATGGTTGCAGCTCTCGATGATGATGGTATGCGCAATCTTTCGGCGTTCTACGCTGAAATGGCGCCGTCGGAACTTAAGTCCTCGCCGGACAATCTGGAGGCCGGACGCAGTATCTACCAGGGGGGTATTACTTCGATACAAGTGCCTGCCTGCGCCAGCTGCCATGCTCCCGATGGTGCCGGTAATGACGCTGCTAAATTCCCGCGCCTTGGTGGTCAGAACGCCGAGTACATTGTGGCTGCGCTGGAGAGCTTTCGTTCAGGTGCACGTGCAAATGACCCGGGTAAGATGATGCAAATGGTTGCCAAGCGAATGTCTGACGATGAAATCGCTGCAGTTGCCAACTACGTGCAGGGCTTGTATTAAATCTACAAGTCAGCAGGGTTCAGCCCGTGCTGGCCGGTGCAGCCCTTGCTTAAAAAGTTCACCATAACTGTTTGGAAGAGTCGAGATGAAGACACTGATCAGGTTTTTGTTTGCCGGGCTGGTTGCGGGAGCAGCGATGACTGCCAATGCGCAAACAGGTTACGAGGTACTGAAAACACCACAGCGAACTGCCAACCCAGACAAGGTCGAGGTGGTCGAGTTCTTCTGGTATGGGTGCCCACACTGTTTCCGGTTTGAGCCCTTTATCCAGGACTGGAAAAAAACCAAGCCAGACAACGTTGAATTCATCAATGCAGCGCCACCGTTGAATCCGGCGTGGAAAGTTCATTCTCAGGCTTTTTATGCAGCCCAGGTGCTGGGTGTGCTTGACCAGTTCCATGAGCAAATGTTTAACGCAATTCATGTCGACAAAAAGCCGATGCGCAAGCCAAAGGATGTCGGCAAGCTTGTCGATTCTCTGGGTCTCGACGGCAAGAAGTTCCTCAAGACGATGAAGTCATTCAACGTCGACGCAAAAATCAGACAGTCGATGCAAATGGCGAGTGAAGCAGGTATCTCTGCTGTTCCCACAGTGATCATCAATGGTAAGTATCGCACCAGTGGATCGGTTGCCGGCAGCTACCCGAATTTAATCAAGGTGCTGGATGAACTTGTGGCTAAGGAAAGTTCATAGCCTGGCGGGTTTCCTGACTTATCTATCTGAAAGGGTGCGGCGGCTTGAATGTGAAAGGCGGGTTAGCCGGCTCTCATATTATATGAAGTAAATCGACTGCTGCTGATGCATGCAGCGGTCGATATCCATAGCCCGGGCCTAAATTCCGAGTCGTTCCTGCATCTCATCAATTTGCGCACTCATCACGCCTTTCTCAGCAGATAGTGCGGCAATTTCACGTCTGAGACTTGCAACATCCGGTGGGTTTGAGCCGCTGGTGATCTGATTGTTCAGTGCTGCAGTCTGTCGCTGCTGATCAGCCAAACGTGTGCGCAGCTGATCGCGCTCATAGCTCAGTTTATCAACAGCTGACTGCAACTCACTCATGTGTGCTGATGAGCCTGGGCCTGCAGCCCCCACCTTGTCATTCTGATGCTGTGTCTGCACTCGGCGATTCTCATCTTCAAGTGCATCGACTTCGGCCTGTAATTTAACGACTAATGGTCGCAGTCTGGCTACTTCAAGTTCCAGATCATTTGAGCTTGAGCCTTCTTTACCAACTGCTTCATTGACTGCCTGCCGTACTTTTTGATCAAAGCCTGCTTGTTCCTGCTCCAGTCTGACTGACCATTGTCGGTAGTCTTCGCGCTCGCGATCAATATTGTCGAGCTGTTGTCTCATGTTATAGAGTTCAGCCTGCGCGTCTTCACGCTCTCGCGCCTCTATAGAGATACGTTTTCTAAGATCGGCGTTTTCGCGGTCCGCGGCACGTAGTTCAGATACCTCACGTTGCAGGGCCATGAATTCCGCATTGGCTTCACCAGACTGCAGACTCTGCATCTCGTTTTGATTGTCCTGCAATTGCATAGATAGTTGCTGTGCAATGCGATCTTTCTCATCTGATGATGACTTCAGCGCTTTGGTCAGATTTTGCAGTTTGTGGTTTTTAGCCCGCTCTTCGGATATCTGGTTTTGCAGTGAATCCATCTCAGTGCGTGTTTGGTCGACTTCACCAGTG
>CAYPDN010000184.1:0-7854 GCA_964409445.1 uncultured Granulosicoccaceae bacterium | reverse complement strand
TTAAGAAATACTCGCACTCAACACCGGTCTTAACACGGTAGCCTTTTTTCGTGGCCGCCTTTAACTGGTTCTTTAAAGCGACTCTGGGCGATGCCGCGACTTCTTCACCGTCCATCCACAGGTCTGCAGCCAGCCAGCCTATTTCGGGCTGCCAGGGTATCTGAATCAAACTGTCAGGGTCAGGCACTCCAAACATATCCGGATGTGCGGGAGTCATATCAAGCCATGCGGCAAAGCCCGCAAAGCCTGCACCCTCCTTTTGCATATCTTTAATGGCCCGCGCCGGTACCAGCTTTGCTCTGAGTACTCCAAATAAGTCGACAAAACTTATTAAAAAATATTCAATGCCTTTGGACTTTGCGATTTTTGACAGATCAGCCATGTTTGTTTTCCCCTGAATTGTTTTTATACTAATTGAAGTTCAACAGCACAATGTTACTACAACTTCTACAACTTGCCCGGTATCCATTCGGTTCCAGCCAACGGCACACCCGCCATCGCGGCAGCTTCAATAGTCAGTGCAGCCAGGTCTTCAGGCTCAAGGTTATGCACATGTGATTTACCACAGGCACGAGCAAGTGTTTGCGTTTCAAGCGTGAGTACGTTTAAGTAGTTTGCCAGGCGCCTGCCCGCTGCAACCGGGTCGAGCCGTGCGCTTAAATCCGGATCCTGCGTGCAAATACCGGCAGGATCCCGACCATCCTGATAGTCGTCGTAGTAACCGGCACTGGTACCGATCTTGTTGTAGTCTGCTTCATAGGTCTCGTTGTTATCACCCAGTGCGATTAATGCTGCGGTTCCTACCGATACTGCATCAGCACCCATTGCCAGCGCTTTGGCGACATCGGCACCAGAACGGATACCACCGGAGACTATCAACTGCACCTTGCGGTGCATGTCGAGTTCTTTCAGCGCTTCAACAGCGGCGCGTACGGCAGGCAACGTTGGTATGCCGACATGTTCGATAAATACATCCTGCGTTGCGGCAGTACCACCCTGCATACCATCAACTACTACCACATCGGCACCGGCTTTTACCGCAAGCGTGACATCATAAAACGTTCTGGCAGCCCCTACTTTGATATAAATAGGTATCTCCCAGTCTGTAATTTCACGCAACTCGTTAATTTTAATTTCAAGATCATCAGGCCCTGTCCAGTCAGGGTGTCTGCAGGCAGAGCGCTGATCAATACCTTCAGGAAGATCTCGCATGCCTGCCACGCGTTCAGATATCTTTTGGCCGAGTAACATACCGCCCCCACCGGGCTTTGCACCCTGCCCGACAACCACTTCAATGGCATCTGCCTTACGCAGGTCATCGGGATTCATGCCGTAGCGCGATGGTAAGTATTGATAAACAAGATACTTTGACTGGCCACGTTCTTCCGGTGTCATGCCGCCATCTCCGGTGGTGGTACTGGTACCCATTTGCGATGCGCCGCGTCCGAGCGCTTCTTTAGCTTGGGCAGACAGAGCACCAAAGCTCATACCTGCGATAGTAATTGGAATATCCAGTGTGATCGGTTTTTTCGCAAAACGATCACCAAGCACGACGCTGGTATCGCACTTCTCACGATACCCTTCCAACGGATAGCGAGACATACTGGCACCAAGAAACACCAGATCATCAAAGTGTGGAATATTGCGCTTGGCACCAAAGCCGCGAATATCATAAATGCCGGTATCTGCTGCGCGCTGTATCTCGCGAATCACCGGACGTGAAAACGTAGCAGATTCTTTTAACCAGGATCGATCAACCATATGTATTAACTAATCCTAGTAGGAAGACGCATTGTCTATATTAAAGTGGTACAAATTTCTGGCCGAGCCGTAGCGCTTGAACTCATCAATACTGAACTCATTGATACCGGCAGCCTCAAGCAAACCCTTCAGCGCTTTTTTATGCTCTGCACGCATTTCTTTTTCTTCGCAGTCAGCACCGAGACTCTCAACGTTACCGCGCACGTAAAGCTGTGCTTCATAGATTGAATCTCCCAGCGCTTCACCTGCATCACCACATACCACAAGATGGCCTTTCTGGGCCATGAATGCACTCATGTGACCGACATTGCCTTTAACAACAATGTCTACGCCTTTCATTGAAATACCGCAGCGTGATGATGCATCACCTTCTATCACCACCAGACCACCATGAGCAGTTGCTGCACAGTACTGAGACGCATTGCCTGTGACATGGACGCGACCGGACATCATGTTTTCTGCAAGGCCGGGGCCGGCGTGTCCGTTAATAGTAATACTCGCTTCGCTATTCATACCGGCACAGTAGTAGCCAACGTTACCGTTAATCTCAACCGCGTGCGATGCAGTTGCACCCACTGCGACTGAATGCTTGCCACCAGGATTGCTTACGTTAACCTTGCCCGACACATCACCATGCAGGTGCAGGTTTAAGTTTCGTACCGTGCCATCGGACAAATCAAAAGTTACTACATCTTTCGCCGCCATTATGCAGCCACCTCGCCGCTCATTTGTCCTTCCCAGGTGTATATTTTTGCAGGTTCAGGCTCCCAGACACGTGCAGTCTCGGCACCCGGTAACTGTGCTATGGCGCGAAACTCTGAACTCATGGCAACCCAGTCATCAGTTTCTGCAAGCACCGCGGGTTTGCATGCTACCGGGTCTCTAAGGACTGCAAAGCCATCACGAGTGCCGATGGCAAAAGTATAAAAGCCATCGAGATCCCGAATAGCAGCAGCAAGTGCCTGTCGCAGTGAATCACCTTTTGACAAGCGCCATGTTAGATAACCTGCCGCAACTTCACTGTCGTTATCCGTTTCAAACCGAACGCCCGCGGTAATCAATTTTTCACGCAATCGATTGTGATTAGACAGCGAGCCATTGTGCACCAGACATAGATCGAGCCCGGTGGAAAAAGGATGTGAGTGACTGGTTGTTATGGCACTTTCTGTTGCCATGCGGGTATGCGCAAGTGCGTGGCTGCCAGTCACTTCACCCAATGCATAGTTGCTGACAAATTCACTCGGATGACCTTTTTCCTTGTAGATTTCAATGCGCTCACCGGCACTCATTACCCGAACATCCGGAAACGCTTCCCGCACCCACTGCTCCATATCTGACGGGCTACTGGACGATTCAATCACCAGATGCGTACCGCGTTGCTTTAACTGTGCATCGGGATAGGTTTTTTTAACGAGCTCTGCAACCGATGCAATTTGATCTGCTGACTCGTGCTGGACGGTGACTTTGGATGCTGAAATGCCGTCGGAGTAAAAAGCGACGCCCGCACTGTCTGGCCCCCGCTCCCCCATCTGCTCAAGCATGGCGCCAACGTGCTGACCGAGTGTTTGCCTTATCCGGTCACTCTTGGCGTAGAGACCAACAATACCGCACATAGATTTGCCCCGTTAAACTTGAATACTATTGGTCGAGTCTACGAAGCAGTTGAACCTGACGCAACTTTATAAGATAAGGTTTTTACCTGCAGTCGCTGGCAGGACAATGTGCGGCACATTGGGGAGTTTCAAAGGATTGCTGTTTTAAAAAAAGGCGGCAGCAGACCAAATCTGAAGCCGCCCGACGACACAACCCATTACATAAACCTAGGCTTCGACTCTCATCAGCCGAACCAGCACTTTGAGCGCGACAAAAGTCGCTGCCAGCGCAAAACAGTTACCCAACATTAGTATGAACATTAAACTCATGATTTTTTGCTCCCGTTTATTCGATGGAAGTATTAAAGCAGGCAATCCTGTCATTGCCGGGATGGAATTCTGATGAATTCTGGCAATTTCGATGAATTAGGCCATTTAAGGATAGCTCAGACCACAGAATGTGGCGGCAAATGTCGAAATTTCGGTTAATCTGGCATGACACAAAACCCTGAAGACAACTCAATGCAATCAGCTGCACATGACCTGAGCAAGCTCTGGAAAGATCACAGACTGAGCGCCGAGGCCTTGTCACAAATTGAATTGACGGGTGCAGACCCGGTCTTCCCCTCTTCGTTTGCGGTGGGTACAGCAGCGCAGGTATCGATGGCAAGCGCTGCAGGAATGGCAGCACTTATCGGTACCTTGCGGGAATTGCCAAAACAGTCGGTCAGCATCGATATGCTGGAATCTGCCATCGAGTGCACCGGGCACTTCACACTCGACGGCAAGGCAACACCAAAGTTTGCAGAACTCTCGGGTTTATATCTTTGCAGTGATGGCTGGCTGCGCATTCATGCAAACTTCGAACACCATCGAGACGCAGCGCTGACCGTTCTGGGTTTAACACCGGGGCCGGACACTTCACGTTCTGATGTCGAACAGCAAGCGCTCAATTGGAACAGGCAATCGCTGGAAGATGCGATTCTGGATAACAACGGGGCCTGTGCAGCAGTTAGAACTTTCACCGAGTGGGATGAACTTCCACAAGCTCAGGCAGTAGCAAAACTGCCACTGGTAGAGATTACTAAAACCGGTGACGCTAAACCCAAAACACTTCTGTCATTAAGCAAGGAGCAACAACCGCTTACCGATGTTCGTGTACTGGACTTGACTCGAATTCTGGCAGGCCCGGTGTGTGGCCGCACACTCGCAGCTTACGGTGCCGATGTGATGTTAGTTAACTCGCCTGAGTTACCCAACATAGACAGCATCATAGAGACAAGCCGCGGCAAACGCTCAACCCATCTAAACCTGCACAATGCAACAGATAAAGAAAAGCTGCATCAGCTTATCGCCGGTGCACATGTGTTCGTACAGGGTTACCGGCCTGGTTCGCTTGCAGCACTGGGCTTAACGCCAGACGCTCTGGCAGAAAAATATCCGGGTATTGTCTATACCAGTTTGAGTGCTTACGGGCGTACCGGTCCGTGGAGCGAACGCCGCGGCTATGATTCATTAATGCAAAGTGCCAGCGGAATTAACATGGCAGAAGCACAAGCCAAAGGCACATCAAAGCCAACTGCGTTGCCTATGCAGATACTCGACTACGCCAGCGGGTTTCTGATGGCCTTCGGCACACAGGTCGCTCTGCACAAGCAACTCACTGAAGGTGGCAGCTGGCATGTACAGGTATCACTGGCGCGCACCGGACACTGGTTAAGGTCACTCACACAAAATAAAGGCATGCTTAGTTGCAGCCAGCCTGATCCGCAACAATACTTGCAAAAGTACGAATCAACTTATGGAGAGCTACTGGCGTTACCTCATCCGCCGCGATTTTCGCATACACCCGTTAGCTTGCTAAGACCATCAGCGCCACCGGGAACGCATCCACCGGTCTGGAATTAAAATCGCTGCAACAACACATTTTTTGCAAAATAAAGGTATTGCACCAAAAGTTCGTACGGCATGGCAAGAGTAAAACCGCAGGATTTGTTAAAAGGCTTTGTGGTGCAATAGAGTCTTAGCCTAACCAGTAGTTCAGGGGAAAAACAATGAGTGACCAGGTAACGCAGATAACGGGTAGCTGTTTGTGCGGTAAGGTGACATACAGTGCAAAAGTTAAAACCGGAGCTGGCGCATGCCATTGCCACATGTGTCGAAAATGGAGTGGTGGATTGTATATGTCAGTTCATGCACAAGGCAAAGTAGATTTCACGGGCGCAGAATATATTCAGAACTTCGAGTCATCCGAGTGGGCAGAACGTGGCTTTTGCACGCAGTGTGGTTCCAGTCTCTACTATTTTTTAAAACCACGACCGGGAGCACCAGATGGTGAAACTATGCTGGCCGCCGGATCAGTCGATGATCAGAGTAATCTTACGTTTGATCATGAAGTCTATGTTGATGCAGCACCGGGTTGGTATCAGTTTACAGACGAAGCATCGAGACACCGCATGACCGAGGCGGACATTCTGGCGATTTACGGACCTGATGCACAATAGCCCGTGTCAGAGGCGTCGACAGAGAATTTATAGATGACTGAAACATCGACAAACTGGATACGCTACCAAAAGCGCGTGCGCACAGTCATTAAGTATATTCACGATAACCCGCGTGAAAATCTCACCAGTGAAGTGTTAGCAGAGGTCGCACATTTATCTCCCTATCATTGGCATAGAATCTACAAAGCGATAACCGGTGAATCAGCTGTAGCTACAGTAAAACGATGTCGCATGCATATTGCTTCCGCCACGTTGTTAAGAACCGATACACCGCTGGCTGAAATCGGAGCATCAGTGGGCTACGACGATACTCATTCTTTCAACAGAACCTTTAAACAGTTCTATGGAGTAGCCCCGGGTCAATTCCGTGCAGCACAAGTTGAGCTCGATGCAACAACATCTCCTCCTGAAGAAGCGAGCTCAGAGACACAGTCGGTACAGTTGGTGGAGTGGCCAGCAACTCGTTTGATGGGCCTATGGCACTACGGAGACTTTATGAAAATTGGTGCCACCTTCGAACAGGTAATGGCACAGTGTTCAATATCAGGTGTCATGCCGGAACAACCACAGACAATAGGTTTGTATCTTGCCGACCCCGATTGCACAGTTGAGTCTGAGCTAAAAAGCTTTGCCGGTATTGTTGTCACAGATAGTGTTGAAATACCCGATCAGCTACAGAGTTATGAGTATCCCGGTGGACGTTTTGCAGTGATAACACACAAAGGGCCATACGCACTGCTTGGTGCCAGGTACAACTGGTTGTATAGCAAATGGTTACCGGCCTCCGATGAAGCAGTTCGCGATCAACCATGCTGTGAGGTATACCTTAATTCACCCGTTGACACTGCACAGCAGGAATTGCTGACAGAAATTTGTTTGCCGATTGAGTAGGAATTCCAGTACTTGCGAATTGTTGAGACGGGTAAAACCTTAAGTCCCAAAGTGGCATAGCCGGACCAGTCGCGAGGCCTGATCCCGACTGCAGCCGTAAGCAATGCAAAATAAATATTAGCTATTGACACTATGTAAGCAATCACTTACCGTAAGTCATGACTTACGAAACAGTGATCAACGCTTTATCAGATTCGACCCGACGGCAAATACTTGAGCACCTGCGCGGTAATCCCGCAACCGTGACTGAGTTGGCTGAGAGTCAGCCGGTAAGCCGCCCTGCTGTATCACAGCACTTGCGAGTACTGCATGACTCGAAACTGGTCAAAGTGACACCCAGCGGCAATCGCCGTATCTATTCCGTCAACCCGTCAGGGTTAAACGAACTCAAAAGCTATCTCGATACATTCTGGTCGGATGTATTGGATGCCTACAGTGAAGAAATCAAACTAATGGAGAAAAATAATGCCAGATCCGGTGATTAAAACTATTGAAGTGCCTTGCAGCCAGGCAAATGCATTTTCAACTTTTATAGACAAGGTCGGCAGTTGGTGGCCACTAGATAAAAACAGTGTTTCCGCCATGCAGGGTGAAGTGGCGAAAAAAGTAGAAATTGAAGCAAAGACTGGCGGCAGTATTTACGAAATAGGTCACGATGACACTCGCCATGAATGGGGCAGCGTCACCACCTACAGCCCATCTGATAAGTTGGTATTAGCGTGGCACATTGGTCTGCCAGCTGAGCAAGCCAGCAGAGTTACAATAGACTTTATTGTTGTTGATTCCAACAAAACCAAAGTCGTACTTACTCATGATAACTGGGAAGCATTTGGCGAAAAGGCCAATGATATGCGGGAGGGTTACAACAAGGGCTGGGTGGGTGTTTTTGAAACTGCCTATGCTGGTGCGTGCTCCGCATCAGCCTGATTGTTTATAGTGCTGCGCGGTCTGGTGACTTCAAGTGATATCGCTGGACCGTCTTGGTTGGGATAATATACAGACTTTCCAGACTGCTATGACCGACACAAAGGATTTTCAATATAACAAACGAGTATTGAGCCCTGATCATACGATTAGGGTTTGTGAAAGCTGATAAGCAAGCTAAG
>CAYPDN010000183.1:3339-7868 GCA_964409445.1 uncultured Granulosicoccaceae bacterium | reverse complement strand
GATGTAATTCCGGGACGGTCCGTACCGTTGACGCTGATCAGTACAGTGTGATTCAAAGTTATCATTCCGGTCAGTGCGGGAGGAGGCCGCATTTTACTTGTTTTTGAACCATTTTTGGCAGATGTGGGTTGTGGAATCGCTGTTGTGCCCTGTATTCACAAAACACTTGATTAGAACAGTCACTGGCATGATCATAGGTCGCCACACAATTCAATTCATACAGGCAGATTATCGATGGATGTATCGGGAAAAAAAGCGCTCGTTTTTGGTGGTACCTCTGGCATAGGACTTTCGACAACGCACCAGCTGGCCGAACGTGGCGCGCAGGTGATTGCCATTAGTCGCGATCCGTCAAAGGCCGGTGATTTGCCGAAGGGCGTGAGCTGTGAGGCTTGCGATGTGCGTGATCGCGATGCGATGGAAAAATTGTTTAAGCAACATGCTCCGTTCGATATTTTGATTAGTGCGGCTACCGGTGGAGATCGAGCGTTGGGGCCTTTTATGGATATGGATATGGATGGTTTTGCGGGTTCATTTGACAAGCTATGGGGCTATGCGAATGTCGTGCGCTACGGTGCTTCTCATCTGACAGAGCAGGGCAGCATTGTTCTGGTTAGCGGCTCACCGGCCAGAAAGGCGAAGCCGGGGCAGATCGCACTTTCTGCTGTCGGTGGAGCCGTTGAGGCGCTTGTTCGGGCGCTTGCACCGGAGATTGCACCGAGACGCATAAATACAGTATCACCCGGCACAATTGATACCCCGATGTCTGCGCTGGAAGGCAAGGCGAGAGATGAGCACTTTGCAAAACTCACCGCACCTCACCTGCTGCCAAGGGCCGGTCTGCCAGATGAAGTTGCCAAAGCCATTGTATTTATGGTGGAGAATGACTTTGTTACTGGTACTACTATCGATGTTGATGGTGGCTGGCTGCTAGGCAAGTAAGCGCGGGAGCCCAATACAAGCACCGCCAATAAAGGGACTATCGCTAATGTATCTATGGGTTAAGGCATTCCATATTATTTCAATGGTCGCATGGATGGCTTCGTTGCTTATTTATCCTCGCTATAAGCTGCATCAGGCCAAAAGCCAGCCAGGTGACTCATTGTTCGATACGATGCAAACTGCTTCTAAACAGTTGCGAAGTATCATTATGATTCCGTCGATGATAGCAACCTGGGTATTTGGTATCGCATTGATTGCACTCAACCCGTCTGTTTTTCAATTGAAATTTATGTGGGTGAAGTTGCTGCTGGTTGTGGGTGTTACGGTATTGCATATCTACTTCACCAATGTGGGGCGGGCGCTTGATGCTGGTGAAGGGAGCGTGTCTGTCAGTAAGCTCCGGATGCTCAATGAGCTGCCATTTGTGGCACTGATTATTATAGTTATTCTGGTGGTGGTTAAGCCGTTCTAGCGTTTACTCAGTAAACATCCGACGGCAAGTAAGAGAGTATGGTAATACCCTCCCGGGTCCGGGAGGGCTTGCCTATTGACTGTCAGTTACATCGCAAAGCAGTAGTACAATCCGTCGCCACCAAACTCTTGAAAACTAGCCGGACTGCACCCTGAAGTACTGTGTGCAGTGCTCCAGGATGTTGGATTAGCGCCGCCACCTACTCTGTCATGGTGGCCAACTATTGCAAAGCCGTTGTTGTTGTTTGTCCAGTTGCCGCATGTGGTGTCTGTTGCTGATGTCGATGCCAGGCCGTTAAGTTCGGTGCCGGTGAGAATGTCGTGTCTGTTCGGAGTATCGCCAAGCCCCATCACAAGGTCACCGTTTTCAGTTACCGCGGTATTCAGGGTAATGTTGTTATTGTCTGAAAGGAGGTTATCAACACTGGTTGCAACAGTGAATCCAAGAGCGTTGACCCACGGGCCGGTTCCAATTCGTTCACTGGCGTTTTCGCCGTCAGCGCCGGTAGTACTTAAGTAGGCTCGCCATACTTCGCCGCTTGATCCTGCGGCTTCAGCCAGATCGGTGCAGTGTATATCGGCACCCACCAGACCACCGAGATTGCCACCGTCACCGGGACCCTCACTGGTGACGAAAAAGGTCATGGGGGCATCCGGATCAGGGGTACTAAAGTCGAAACCGGTGCTGCCAGAGCCTGAATCGCTACCGCAGCCAGCGAACGATAAAGTCGCTATCACTGCTGCTGCAGCAGTAAGCAGTTTGAAATTCGTTAATCTATTCATCATGTTGGTCCTGTTAAATCGTAAGAACGTGTAGTGCTAAGAATGTTGATGGGCACTAGCTACTGAACGCCTGTATGCCGGTCTGTGCGCGGCCGAGTATCAGTGCGTGAATATCGTGAGTGCCTTCATAGGTATTGACCGCTTCAAGATTCATCATATGTCGGATCACGCCATACTCATCTGACACACCGTTGCCGCCGTGCATATCGCGTGCAGTTCTGGCGATATCCAGTGCCTTGCCGCAGTTGTTGCGTTTCATTAATGAGATCAGTTCAGCTGGTGCCTGATGCTGGTCGAAAAGACGTCCAAGCTGCAGACACCCCTGCAGGCCGATAGAAATTTCGGTTTGCATGTCGGCAAGTTTTTTTTGTATTAGCTGGTTTGCAGCCAGCGGTTTGCCAAACTGCTTGCGATCAAGTGTGTATTCACGCGCCGAGTGCCAGCAGGATTCTGCAGCTCCCATTGCACCCCATGCGATGCCGTAGCGGGCACGATTAAGGCATCCGAAGGGGCCTGCAAGGCCTGCAACTTCGGGTAGTATATTTTCTTCGGGTATTTCGACTTCATCCATCATGATCATGCCGGTGATCGACGCACGCAATGAAAACTTGCCTTCGATCTTTGGAGCCGTTAGGCCTTTCATGCCTTTCTCAAGAATAAAGCCTTTGATCTTGTTGTCATGGGCTTCTGACTTTGCCCACACCACAAAAACATCAGCCACAGGAGAATTGGTGATCCAGTTTTTTGAACCTGATATTGAATAACCGTCTGAGGTCTTTTTCGCACGCGTTAGCATAGAAGAGGGATCAGACCCGTGATCCGGTTCGGTCAGGCCGAAGCAGCCTACCAGTTCACCACTGGCAAGCCCGGGTAAATATTTTTCTCGCTGAGCATCGGTGCCGAACGCAAAAATCGGGTGCATCACCAGTGAGGATTGCACGCTCATCATCGACCGGTAACCGGAGTCGACGCGCTCGACTTCGCGTGCAACCAACCCGTAGCTGACATAACTAGCGCCAATGCCACCAAATGACTCCGGGATGGTGGCACCCAGCAGACCGAGTTCGCCCATTTCGTTAAATATTTCTCGATCAAAAGTCTCGTTGCGATTGGCCTCAATAACGCGGGTGGCTAGTTTTTCCTGACAATACGCATACGCGGTTTCGCGAATCATGCGTTCTTCTTCCAGCAGCTGCTGGTCCAGCAGGAAAGGGTCCTGCCAGTTGAAGTGCGGCATTTTGGCGCGCGCAGATTCGGGGGTGCTGGTCTGATGTGGCACTGTTGTTTGAGGTGCAGACATGTCTTTTGTTCTATTAAGTGTTTGCCTGTCAGGAGTGTAGTGCTAAAACACACTGCGGTGCCAGTGCAGAGTTAAGAGCTTGCCGTGTGTGAAATGCAGAAAGCTTGTCAGAATGGGGCTGCCGGGCCTGTTATCGTGGCTATACTTTGTAAAACAGTAAGTCAGCAGCGCCAGCAGATGATCGATTTAGCCAATATTGCCAAATCCTATGCGATGGGTGAGCACAGCGTGCGAGCATTGGCAGATATCAATCTGCGGATCGATCAGGGTGAGTTTGTGGCGATCCAGGGTTCTTCCGGGTCGGGAAAGTCAACGTTGCTGAATATTCTGGGTATTCTCGATACCGCCGACAGTGGCCAATACACGCTTGAGGCGCACCCGATTGAGAACCTGAGTGCCACCGATGCAGCGCGCTATCGCAACCGCTTCATCGGTTTTGTATTTCAGTCATTTAATTTAATCCATCATAAATCGGCGCTTGATAACGTCGCCCTGCCACTTTACTACCAGCGCATCGCAAGAAGAAAACGCAACAAGATCGCGATGGAATACCTTGACCGGGTCGGGCTGCTTGATCGTGCATCTCACAAGCCGGCTGAATTGTCTGGCGGGCAATCGCAGCGGGTGGCTATCGCGCGTGCGTTGATTACACAGCCGGCTCTGTTGTTAGCAGACGAGCCAACCGGTGCGCTGGATACTCAGACGTCTGATCAGATCATGCAAATTTTCAAGGAGGTTAATGCAGACGGAATGACTGTGGTTCTGGTGACTCACGAACCTGGAATCGCGCAACAAACAAGTCGGTCTATACAGTTGCGTGACGGTCGGATTATTGCCGATGACTCAATTGTTGATAACCACCTGGCTGATAATTTTGTGGCCGACAAGCACGATGTAGCGACTTATGAACCCGATAGTCATGTCGGCAATGATCGCACTCAGGAACCATTCAAGCGGGGTAAGTATCAGGGTTTTTTTGGTGATGAATTCAGGGGTGATGAAAAACAATAATGTTTTTACTTGATCCGCTACG
>CAYPDN010000183.1:1978-3239 GCA_964409445.1 uncultured Granulosicoccaceae bacterium | reverse complement strand
GGTGATGAATTCAGGGGTGATGAAAAACAATAATGTTTTTACTTGATCCGCTACGTGAAATTACCGGCTCCCTTCGTACACATAAAGCGAGAACAGCGCTTGCTGTGTTAACCGTTGCGTGGGGTATCTTTATGCTTGTGCTATTGCTTGGCGCGGGCCGCGGTTTTCAAAATGGTGTCGATCTGCAGTTCAGGGATGATGCAATAAATACCATCAGAATTCGTCAGGGCACAACATCAATTGATCATAAAGGTCTGCCCCGCGGCCGTGATATTTCTTACAACAATGGAGACTATCAGCAGATTCGCGCTGAGGTTGATCATGTTGATAAGCTTACTGCACGTTTTTATCTCGATAGCGGCAGCCTTGTTAGTTACGGCAAGCTGCAGGCATCTTTCCCTTTGCGAGGTGTGCATCCGGAGCACTTGTTTCTTGAAAAAACTCAAATGATTGCCGGGCGATACATTAACGAGCTCGATCTCTCGGAGCGTCGCAAAGTTTGTGTAATCGGTGCACAGGTCGTAGCGCAGTTGTTTGATGAGCCGGCTCCGGTAGGTAAGTTAATTAGGATCAACAATTACAATTGCAAGGTCATTGGGGTGTTCACCGATGCAGGTTCCCGCCGCGAAGAAAGAACGATATATATACCAATATCTACAGCGCAGACTCTATACGGCGATCCCGAAAATATTCATCAGCTGCTGTACACCGTTGGTGATGCGAGTTATCTGGAAAGCAAAGACAGTGAACAGCAGGCGCGGGAGCTGCTTGCGAGAAGACACAATTTTTCTACCGATGATGATCGGGCAGCACTTATTTACAATAATCTTGATGACTATAAAAAAGTCACCGATCTGTTTTACTGGGTGCGTGTTTTTGTCACCGTGGTTGGGGTCGGTACAGTACTCACTGGTATTCTGGCAGTGAGTAACATTATGGTGATATCAGTTGCCGAGAGGCGACGCGAGATAGGAATACGCAAAGCGATTGGTGCCACCCCGGGTTCAATCACCCGGTTAATTGTAATGGAGTCTGTAATCGTAACTTCCCTTGCGGGATATCTTGGGTTAATTACCAGTCTCGGTTTGCTTGAGTTATTAAAAGCCACGGTTCCTGAAAACGAGTATCTGTACCAGCCGGATGTAAACTCCACTGTACTGGTAGCGGTGACATTACTTGTGATTGTTGCAGGTACACTTGCCGGCTATCTGCCGGCACGACGTGCGGCGTCTATTCATCCGGTTGAGGCACTACAGCCATC
>CAYPDN010000183.1:0-1878 GCA_964409445.1 uncultured Granulosicoccaceae bacterium | reverse complement strand
TGATAGATCGTGAGTTATGGGGCGAGGTATGGCAGGTGCTCAGAGCCAATCGTCTGAGAACCCTGCTGACCGCATCGGGTATTTTCTGGGGCATATTTATACTGATAGTGATGCTCGGCTTTGGTAATGGCATACAGTCCGGTGTGAATAAAACCTTAGCGGGATACGCGAGTAATGTTTTGTATCTGTGGGGGCAGACAACATCGCAGCCGTGGCAGGGGCTGCCACCAGGTCGTCGAATTGAATTTAATAATCGGGATACTGAAGAGATTCTGGAGAAGGTCTCCGGAATTGGAACGCTGGTGCCGCGTATCAATATGGGTTCGATAGACGTTGTTAATGGCGGCGAACTGACCAGCGCTGAGGTGCGCGGAGAAGTGCCTGAATTTAATCAGGTGTTGCCGATGAATATGAAATTCGGTCGCTTTTTAAATCAGCTGGATATAGACCAGAAGCGTAAGGTGATTGTCATCGGAGAACGGATCCATACAGATTTGTTCGGTCGTGATACCAATCCGGTTGGAAGTCGAGTTCGGATACGGAATATTAACTATACGGTGGTGGGAGTGTTTGCACCAAGGCATTACGGCAGTCGTGGCGATGAGATCAGAGGCCTTGTGTTTATGCCACTACCTACCATGCAGCAGGTTTTTAACTTCGGCGATGTGATAGGGCACTACGCTATGATTCCTGAACCTGGTTTGCGCAGTGTAGATGTAGTGGAAGGGATGCGACAAGTGCTAAAGCAACGTCATCGTGTTGCACCTGGTGATAACAGGGCACTGGGTGACTGGAATTCAGAAACTGAGTTTTTACGCATTGAGCGTCTCTTTATTGGTATCAGAGCTTTTGTCTGGACAGTAGGGCTTGCAACACTGCTGGCTGGCGTTCTGGGTGTCAGCAATATTATGCTGATCGCGATTCGCGAGAGACGCAGAGAATTTGGTATACGAAAATCCATTGGTGCCACTCCCGGTGCCGTGCTCAGGATGATTTTGGCGGAGACAGTAACACTGGTGGGTGTGTCCGGCATTCTGGGAATGATTGCAGGGTTAATTGCTTTGTACATTGCAGATGTTGCCACCCGACCGCTCACCAGCGGTGCAGATGCAAACGTGTACTTTGATACACCAACCATTGATTTAAGAATTGCCATTGGAGCTTTAGTGGCACTTGCCATCGCGTCACTGTTAGCCACGCTGATACCAGCGCGACATGCAATGAATATTGACCCGATAGAGGCACTACGCGCGGAATAGCTATGTTGAAGATACTTATGAAAACAATTGCAGTGGTTTTGTTGCTGTTGTTGTTTGTTGGTGGTTTGTACTTTCTGGTCAAGCGCAATGAACAACCTGCTGAAGTATTCGACACCAGAACGGTTACGGTAGATACCGTTATTAAAAAGGCAGTGGCAACTGGTTCAATCAGCCCGCGTCGGGAAGTGACTATCAAGTCACGTGTATCTGGTGTGGTTGAGGCGCTCTTTTTGCAGGCAGGTGAGTCGGTTGAGCGTGATGCTTTAATAGCCAAGATTCGCATTGTGCCTGACGCGGTAACGCTCAATTCTGCACAAGCGCGGGTTGAGACTGCTCGTATCGGTGCAAACAACGCGAAACGTGAGCGCGACCGGCGTAAGAATCTATTGGACGATAATCTGATCTCCAGAGATGAGTATGCTAAATACCAATATGAATACGACATTAAGCGCGAGGAGGAAGCGAGTGCCAGAAGTAATCTAACTCTGATACGTGAGGGTGGCAGCGGTGAGGCGGGCACCGTATCCAGTGAGATCAGATCAACTGTTAGCGGCACGATTCTCGAGATTCCAGTGAGAGAGGGCGAAACGGTAACTGAGACCAACAACTTTAACGAAGG
>CAYPDN010000182.1:0-7897 GCA_964409445.1 uncultured Granulosicoccaceae bacterium | reverse complement strand
GCGTCTTCTTTGAAGTAGTCACCAAAACTGAAGTTACCCAGCATTTCAAAAAACGTATGGTGCCGTGCGGTATACCCGACATTTTCAAGATCGTTGTGCTTGCCACCGGCCCGCACACAACGCTGTGATGTTGTTGCACGGTTATAGCTGCGCTTTTCTGTACCCAGGAACAGATCCTTAAACTGCACCATACCTGCGTTGGTGAACAATAACGTCGCATCATTGCCCGGCACTAACGGGCTGGATTTAACAATCTCGTGCCCGTTCTTGTTAAAGAACTGCAGAAAAAGGTCTCTTACTTCAGATGTACTTAACATAGGGTCGCTGTCGGTGTAGCTCGGATCGCAATGGGTAGGTGTCTAGTTTAAATTACGGCAAGTCGAATTTGGCTTTAAGAATGTGTGGCTTCAAAATCATTCATAGCAGACCGGATTTGCTCTGCCTCAAATCCGCGCTGATACAAAAAGCGTTGCATTCGGGCCCGCTTTTTTGCAGAAGCCCCGATTTCGCTACCAAACTTTTTACCCCCGAACTTTTTAAAGAGGGCATTTGATGCAATACCAGTCCAGTCCGCGCCGGAATCTCTGATCGCATCCTCTATATAAGACTGCTCAAGACGACGTGACTGCAAATCTGCTCTGACTTTGTTCGCACCGTATCCGCGGTCAACTCGCATCCGCGTGTACGATTCTGCAAACCGTGTGTCGCATTGTAGCCCTTCTTCTGCCAATTGATCCAGAACAGAAGCAATCAGATCGGCAGGAAGTTCACGTTGCAGCAGCTTCTTCTCGAGTTCTTTTCTGCCGTGCTCGCGATGCACAAGCAGCCGCATGGCGCGCTCACGAACAATTGCATGGGTGATGACCGGTACTTCGGCAGGTGCAGGTGATAGATCATCGGGATCAATTTCGGGAAATTCAGCACCGGTGAAATCGGTGCTGTATTCAAAACCAGACTGGGAATCGGGATTAGAATGATCCCGTGCCTTACCCTCTGCTTGCTCCCGAGCTTCGGTCAGATCTGCATCTATCTGGCGGCCAAACTCACGCTTCGGGAACTCGCGACGCCGGGCTTTTCCACTTGTATTCTTAAGCGTTGTTTTCCTGCGTGGCGCGGACAGACTCCCAGGTGAATTTCCATGGGAGTTTGCAGTCGACTTTCCGGACTGTGGGTCAGTCTCCGAGCTAGGCTTCGGGCGCTTCGGCCTCATCCTGCTCTTCCACTTCAGCTTCTTTTTGAGCGGCAGGTTTCAACAGTTTGTCGCGCAGTGCGGTTTCTATTTCCTGCGACATTTCAGGATTATCTTTCATGTAGTTGCGAACGTTATCCTTACCCTGCCCGATGCGATCACCGTTGTAGCTGTACCAGGCACCGGCTTTATCGATCATGTCGTGCTTGACGCCCAGCTCGATCAGCTCGCCTTCACGTGAGGAACCTTCACCATACAGGATTTCAAATTCTGCCTGTTTGAACGGTGGTGCCATTTTATTTTTAACCACCTTAACCCGGGTATCGTTACCAATGACTTCATCGCCCTTTTTGATTGCACCGATACGGCGTATATCAAGACGAACCGAAGAATAAAATTTAAGTGCATTACCACCAGTGGTCGTTTCTGGACTGCCGAACATAACACCAATTTTCATACGTATCTGGTTAATGAAAATAACCAGTGTATTGGAACGCTTGATATTGGCAGTTAGCTTACGCAATGCCTGTGACATCAGACGGGCGTGCAAGCCGACGTGCGAATCGCCCATGTCGCCTTCGATCTCAGCTTTCGGCGTAAGCGCTGCAACTGAGTCAACAACAATCAGATCAACGGAACTGGAACGCACCAGCATATCGACAATTTCAAGTGCCTGATCACCCGTATCTGGCTGCGATACCAGCATGTCGTCAACATCAACACCCAGCTTTTCTGCATAGCCCGGATCAAGCGCATGCTCCGCATCAACGAATGCGCAGGTGCCACCTGCCTTCTGACACTCAGCGATAGCCTGCAGAGTCAGAGTTGTTTTACCTGACGATTCAGGCCCATAGATTTCCACCACCCGGCCTTTCGGCAAACCACCAATGCCGAGCGCGATGTCGAGTGTCAATACGCCGGTCGAGACAACGTCTATATCACGGTTAATTTGAGCATCACCCATGCGCATAACTGCGCCTTTACCAAACTGTTTTTCGATCTGGCTTAGTGCAGCGTTAAGGGCTTTCTTTTTGTTGTCATCCACGTTTGGACACTCCTGGTTTACATCTATTGCCTGACCTTCACAAACTATCTGGCATAGCTGCGACGGCAAGGCGCGGTTAGGATTAGAAGGTCTTTCGACCCGCCGGAATTATCGCATAAAGGCATAACCTTCACACCAGAATTGGCATTCACCTGACGTTGTTTGATGATCGTGTAATAAAAGATCAGAGTGAGTCAGAATCGATACAGTTGATCAATAATTGCACAGCATAATCGACAGTCTGCTGGCGCACCGATTGCCTGCCACCCGCAAAAACATAGTGATTCGATACGCTGGTAAAATCATCACCGGCGCAGGCAATCCAGACTGTACCCACTGGTTTCTCTGCACTGCCACCGGCAGGTCCCGCAACACCACTGACCGACACCGCAACATTGGCATCACTTCGTGCCACTGCCCCTTCCGCCATTTCAATCACCGTTGCCTCACTGACCGCGCCATGCAATTGCAAAACAGCATCGGTCACACCCAGCATCTGTTGCTTGGCATTGTTGCTGTAGGTGACAAAGCCTCTGTCAAACCAGGCAGAGCTGCCAGAGACTTCAGTAAAAGCGGCTGCAATCAACCCACCGGTGCAAGACTCCGCTGTCGCGATCATGCGCTTCTTATCCAGAGCAAGTGAAGCAAGCGTTTGTATTTTTGTTGTTATATCTGAAGTGTTCATCGGCACAGTGTATCGCCGTCACCACAATACCTCTATCTGTCTTGCTGGCAGCATGGCTTTGCGACGTGTCTTTGTAAGAATCTCGCAGGACAGCTTCGATACAATATAAAAGATGAGCACCGCTAATAAATCTCCCACTGCCACCCCGATGATGCGCCAGTATCTGGGGATCAAAGCAGAATACCCCGATACACTGGTTTTCTACCGCATGGGAGATTTCTACGAACTCTTCTTTGACGACGCCAAACGGGCCGCTGAACTACTGGGCATTACACTGACTGCACGCGGCACCTCGGGGGATCAGCCAATTCCAATGGCAGGTGTTCCCTACCACTCTGCAGAGGGCTATCTGGCGAAGCTTGTCAGCTACGGTGAATCCGTTGCGATCTGCGAGCAGACCGGAGACCCTGCAACCAGCAAAGGTCCGGTGGAAAGACAGATCGTTCGCGTTTTAACACCCGGCACCGTCACCGATGAAGCGATTCTTGACGACAGAAAATCCTGTCTGCTGGCAGCGATGTGCAGCGACGGTGAAAACTACGGTATCGCGAGCATCGATCTGGCCGTCGGCACTATATTCGTCACAGAGTTTGAATCAGAAACATTGTTACAGGCAGAGCTCGCACGTTTATCACCCAGCGAGCTTTTAACCAGCGAGTCCCAGGCAACAGACAGTACAGCCTGGCTGGCAGATATCCAACAACGCTATACAGTGCGTGAAAGACCACCATGGCACTTCGATAACACCACTGCAAAAGAACAGTTGTGCGAACAATTTGGAACCAAAGATCTGCAGGGCTTCGGCTGTGAAGAATTAAAACTCGCAACAGCCGCCGCCGGTTGCGTGCTGCAATATGTTCGCGAAACGCATCGTGGTACGCCTCCGCATTTAGAAGGCATCACAACAGAAACGCAAGGTGATGCAGTAACACTTGATGCCGCCACCAGACGCAACCTTGAACTAGAGACAAGCATCAGTGGGCAGCCGGGTGCAACGCTTAAAGCAATACTGGATAAAACCTGCACCAGCATGGGCAGCCGTTTGTTAACGCGCTGGCTTAACCGGCCATTGCGCAGCCATAAAACACTAAATACCCGTTTCGACGCGATAGACACCTTGATTGCAGATACCACATTACGAGACGCAATCACCGAACAGCTTACCGGTATTGCAGACATAGACCGCATACTGGCGCGCATCTCTATAGGCAGTGCCAGACCTCGAGACCTGCTTGGCTTACGCAACAGTTTGCGCCGCCTGCCAGAGTTACATTTAGCTTGCAGCAAAGTGACAGACAATCTGCTAAACGGAATTGGCGACTGCCTTGACGGCTTTGACAACGAACGCGCCCTGCTAAACAACGCACTCAATGATGAAGTACCAGCTACGCTAAAAGATGGTGGTGTCATCAAAACCGGATTTGATGCAACACTTGATGAACTACGGGCTTTAAGCGAGAACGCTGATAACTTCTTAACCGAGCTTGAAACTCGCGAGCGCAAGCGCACCGGCATAGCTACTCTTAAAGTTGGCTACAACCGTGTCCACGGCTACTACCTTGAAGTATCCAAAGCAAGCAAAGGTGAAGTACCACAGGAATACACACGCCGGCAGACCCTCAAAGGTGCCGAACGCTACATTACTGAAGAACTAAAAGAGTTTGAAGACAAAGTCCTGTCTGCTCGCGAGCGATCAATGAATCGCGAAAAATCACTCTATGAAAACCTACTCACCGATTTATCCAATCACTTACCAGCACTTAAGCAATGTGCAAGAGCAGTTGCCGAACTGGATGTGCTTTGCAACATGGCAGAACGCTCTGTCAGTAACCTTTGGTCACGCCCGACATTCAACAACGAACCTGGCGTTCGTTACAACGCTGGTCGGCATCCAGTCATAGAGGCGACACTTAAAGATCCATTCGTACCAAACGATCTGCACCTCGACAGCAAAAGACGAATGCTGCTGATCACCGGTCCCAACATGGGTGGTAAATCCACTTATATGCGACAGACGGCATTAATAGCGCTGATGGCACATATCGGCTGCCACGTACCCGCCAATGACTGCGTAATCGGCCCCATCGATCGCATCTTCACCCGCATTGGTGCATCAGATGATCTGGCCAGCGGTCGCTCTACCTTTATGGTTGAGATGACAGAAGCCGCCAGCATCCTGCACAACGCAACACCTCACAGCCTGGTACTAATGGATGAAATCGGCCGTGGCACCAGTACTTATGACGGATTGTCCCTGGCGTGGTCATGTGCCGAAGCACTGGCCAACAAGAACAAAGCCTTCACCCTGTTTGCAACTCACTACTTTGAGCTGACCACTCTTGCAGACACACATAAAGCGATTGGCAATGTCCATCTCGATGCCGTTGAACACAATGATGAAATTGTCTTTATGCACAATGTTAAATCTGGTGCCGCAAGTAAAAGCTATGGACTGCAGGTTGCAAAGCTTGCGGGTCTGCCTGCGCATGCGTTGCGTGATGCGCGGCAACGTCTGCAGTCGTTAGAGAACAGTGCATCTGTCCAACAGGCAACTCCTTTGCAGAACCCACAGATGGGATTGTTCGAAGATAACCATTCTGCGTTGGCTGATTATGTCGCAGACCTTGATCCGGATGCTCTTAGCCCCAGAGAAGCACTGGATCACTTATACGAGCTATCGAAGCTGCTGAACAAGTAGCAGTCTGAGCATGCATGCAATCATCCGCAGTCTATGCACAGCTGCTAAGCGAATCCGACACACGGGCAGGCTTACACTGCCGAATCAGGTTGCTTTGGCGCGAAAAACTGCGCTAAGAAACGACGGAAATATCGGAAAATACCTGCCACCCCATATCAAAACACCATCCCGGCGTGATATCGTATAGGGATGCCTAATTTCAGTAAAGTCGGTCTGATATCCAAGAGTAATGACCTAAGCGTTTCCGAAACCCTTAATAATGTCTACAACCTGCTCCAGGAGAAAGGCCTCGAAGTACTGCTCGACACGAGCACCCGCGGTCTGCTTGGCGGCCCGATTACAGTAGACATCGAAACCATTGCGAAAGAATGCGATCTCGCTGTTGTTATTGGTGGCGACGGCACCCTGCTGCACGCCGCACGTGAAATGGTCAACGCAGATGTTCCATTGATCGGGGTTAATCGGGGTCGCCTGGGTTTTCTGGTCGACGTATCACCCGAGGACGGTTTACACGAGCTGAGCGATATCATCGATGGTGACTACCTGCAGGAAGAGCGCCTCATGCTTAACTGCTGGCTGACCCGGCACGGAGAAATAATCCATCAGGCGCTGGCATTCAACGACATGGTCATGCGTACCAAAAACGTTCTGCAAATCATCGAGTTTGAAATTTCTATCAACGGCAGTTTTGTATTGTCGCAACGGGCAGACGGTGTGATTGTCGCCTCGCCGTCCGGCTCTACCGCCTATTCGCTTTCCAGTGGTGGGCCGATAGTTAATCCGAATTTGCCAGCAGTTGTTGTGCAACCTATTTGCCCGCACACTTTAAGCAGTCGCCCGCTGGTTGTTAACGCCGATTCAGAAATCTCGGTACTGGTAACAGAAAAGAAAACGGTACATGCGCAGATGGTTTGCGATGGTCAGGTATATAATGATCTGCAGAACGAAGACATCATTGAAGTACGCCAGCACGATAAAGCTATTCGCATTCTGCATCCGTCAAACTACGACTACCACGCCATACTGCGTGAGAAACTCAGGTGGGGTTAGCAGCAAGGCCTTAAAGAATCATGAACAGAACATGTTTTATCGAATAAAACTGCCGGGTAATACCAACTAACTATGCCCAACTACCAATGTTAGTAGCACTAAACGTAAAAGACTTTGCCATCATTACCAGCAGCTCGCTCGAGCTGCACACAGGCATGACAACACTTACCGGCGAAACCGGTGCCGGTAAATCGATACTGCTTGGCGCACTCGGCCTGGTATTAGGTGACCGCGCTTCACCTGGTGCAGTTCGCGACAGCGCACCACGCGCAGAAATTAGCGCCGTGTTTGATGTTTCTAATGTTAAAGATGCAAGCGAATGGCTAAGCGACCATTCAATGGATCAGCCAGAAGATGATGGACGCGAATGCATACTGCGTCGAGTTGTTGCTAAAGATGGCAAGTCACGAGCCTTCATCAATGGCTCACCCGTTACCCTGCGCAATTTAAAAGAACTCGGAAGACTGCTTGTCAATATCCACGGCCAGCACGATCACCAGCTAATCACCTCACCAGACAAACAGCGAGACATTCTTGATGACTTCGGTGAATGCCAAAAGTTAATTAAGAATGTGCACGATGTATGGCAGGAGTGGAATAAGACCAACCGACTGATAACCACAGCACAGGAAAGGCTCCAGGCACGCGGTGATCGGCTCGACACACTCCGCTATCAAATTCAGGAATTTGAAAAATTATCAATAGAGTCAATTGATCTTGATGCGATAGACCTTGAACACAGACGCCTGGCCAACGCCACTGAACTGGGTGATCTTAGCGGACGCGCAATGGATCTGCTGCAGAATGATCCAAAATCAGTTTTAGTGCAGATCACACAAGTGGAAAATGCAGTAGCTGAACTACTTGCACATGACAACACCACTGCAGAAGTTGCAGAACTAATAAGCTCCTCACGTATACAACTTGAAGAAGCCGTTGATACACTACGACAATACTCGCATGGAATAGAACCACAGCCACAGCGGCTTGCCGAGCTCGATACTGTTTTATCCGGTGCACACCAGCTAGCAAAGAAGCACCAGGTCGACACCAGTGAGCTCACAAGCTACTCGCAAAAACTTATTGAGGAATTCGATGAGCTCAACTCAATGGACGAGTCGATTGAGTCGCTAAACAAAGATCTTGAAAAGATCACTGTGGAATATCACAAGGCGGCAAAGAAGCTTTCAACAAAACGTCGCAAAGCTGCAAAGCAACTGGAAGAATACC
>CAYPDN010000181.1:4157-7941 GCA_964409445.1 uncultured Granulosicoccaceae bacterium | reverse complement strand
CGTGCCTGTTGATGAGATGATTTTTGAAATCGCGAAGCGACCCGCAGGGCAGATTCAGTGGCGACACGGCACTTTTGGTTACTTTTGCTGCTGTTTGGGAAAAGTGACTCGTAGAGCCAGGGACTGGCTTCGAAAAACGGCATGGATGCCAAGCCAACTCGTAAAGCCTGCACGTAAAAAAACGCGCAAAGCAAGACAAAAAAGCCTAAGACATAAAATTCCCCCCATCAACATTCAAAGTCTGCGCAACAACATAATCAGAATCAGAACAAGCAAGAAAAACCGCCGCACCAACCAGATCCCCCACCTCCCCCATTCGACCATAAGGCACAGCAAGCCCAACTGCTTTTTTCTTTTCACCAATCTCAAGATTTTCATATTTCGCAAATTGCGCATCGACACTCGCCCACATCGGTGTATCGACAACACCCGGCGATATACCGTTGACATTAATACCCTGCTTTATTAAAGCAAGGCCCGCTGATTGAGTCAGGCTGATGACTGCAGCTTTGGACGCACAGTAAACTGCTACCAGCGGCTCGCCACGGCGACCAGCCTGACTCGCCATATTAATAATATTGCCTTTGGTATCAGTTTCCACCATACGATTTGCAACGGCCTGCATAGTGAACAGTACGCCATAAACATTAACGTTAAACACACTGTGGTACTGCTCATCAGTTATATCGGAGACGGGTGCCAGGTTGAATACCGCGGCATTGTTCACCAATACACTGACAACCCCGATGTTTTTCTCGACATCCGCAAGCATTGAATCGATAGATTGCCTGTCAGTGACATCAGCCACTACCGGGTGAGCGCCAATCTCTGATGCTGTTTTCTGAACCAGATCCGCATTTATATCAGCAATTGCAACTTGAGCACCTTCGCGAATGTAGCGCTCTGCTATAGCGCGCCCGATTCCGGCGCCACCACCAGTCACGAGGGCAACCCGATCTTTTAATTTTTGGTCAGTCAATTTCACTCTCTGCATACCGTCATTATTGTGACAGCGTAGCCGCATTGCCGACAAAAATACAAGACTATTCTGTAGATTGCCACTGGCACTAAAGGTGCGACAACGGAGCATACATTTCGATTGAAGTGCATTCACAAGAACGAACTCATAACCAACTGAATCAGGTCTGACAGAGCATGTTGACGGACCAATTGTAAAATCAGGATTCTTCACCCGAACCGCAATAGCTTTATCCGGTGCATCAACTAGAAGAACGTTCGATAAACGTCTACGCAGGATTTTCAGCAATGAGCGAACACCCACGCAAACATCACGGTCGATCAACTGGTGTTCGCGAAGATCGATTCTCTGATGACCGGCGTTATCGTGCAACTCACGATGAATACGATCACAACCCCAGATTCGCCTCCGAATCAGGTGCAATCGAACACCTTTACGCAACACGCGATGACAGATCCTTGCACCAACATGTCGACCATACAGCTTCCCACGCAGCTTCAGACTATGACAATTCCATGGGTGCCGATCGGATCGAACCAGAGTTTTCGGAAACAGAAGAAGTCTGGCTGAAAGAAAAACTAACCAGAATCACCTACAACGATAACGACCTGCGGGATATCCAGCCCGCAAAACACAGTACTTTGCTGCGGACAATGGCAGGTGCTGCGGGTATCGGTGGCATACTCGTTTTGATCGGATTCCTGGCTGTTTCGAGCGCGCCTGATCTGAGTCCCGAAGAAATTATAGCGATGGAAGGGTACGGCGGAGAACAAAAGGTAAAAACACCCTTTAACCTGGCAAGCTTACGCGACTGCGATGCCGGTGCAGACTGCGACCGCACAACCGAGACAAAGATCGTCTCTGTTACCTCAACAGCGGCACTGGTACCCAGCGCAAATGGCATAGAGGCAGATACCGTTAGAAATTTCTCCGAAGTCGTCAATGAAGGAAATACACAAATACGGGAAATTCCCGCAACGCAAATTACTGCCAATACAAATACTTTTAGCGCAGGCAACAATCTGGTGGTATTACAGCAGTGGAGCAATGTCCGCGGCAGACCGGACATCAATGGCGAAATACTAACCTCACTGGCTGAGGGCACCAACGTTACAATGATCAGTCAGTCCGGTCAGTGGTTTGAAGTTGAAGTGAACGGCCGCAGACGTGTAACTGGTTACATGCACCGCTCTACCGTGGCAGCGCGCTAACGGGCAATAGCTAATTCACTGGGCACAGATCTCGCCACTCACTTCGATAATCTCGATGTCCTGACTTACACTCGAAAGAGTAACCGGGAAACGCTCAGGGCGGGATACGCTGTAGTCCTGGCGGAAATCACCATTGCAAACGCTACCATCCCCGTCTACATCAATACCAAACGTAATGTAGTATTTCATGGCCTCGGGTCGCCCCGTTTGGAACTCGATTGCCTCAAAGTCAGATGCACTAAAGCGCAAAGGGTATGGCACCGACTGTGGTCGTAACGGAAATTCACTGCTGGAGATTTCTGACGCAGATACATCAGCCACTAATTCATCGAAACCCCACACCGTAAAGACCACACTAGGAAGTGATTCGAGCATTATTAGCTTATTGTCGATAAGATCACTGCGGAGTGATATATCAACATTGTAGTCGGCATCTTCAGGTGCTTCATAGTCTGCGGATGTGGGAAGTATGAATGCCTCCTGCGCTACAGTTTCGTCGTCAGCCAGCCGGCCTTTGCCAGCACATGCCGAAACTAACAGGACAGATAAAACAACCGCAAGACTTTTGGAAAGAAGATTCATTATTTACGTATTTTATTAGGTAGGGGAACTATTTTCGTCGTTCAACCGCAACAACTGCCACCGCTGCGCCGCCCGATTATTGTTCTGACATCGGTAACACTGAGCGAAAACTTATGGGCAATTCTACTCAGACTGACGCGCTGATACTTGTGTAGCATCAGCATATGATAGATGTCTTCATCAGTGATTGGTTTTTTGTTGTCTTTGCGTTTGTAATGTCTTGCCGCTCGTCCGGTCATAAGACACTCTCCGTTACGACAAAATACAAACATCGACCAGCCCAAGTATATCAGGAGAGCCAGATAATGTCGGATCATGCTCACAACTCTAAAAAGGCCATTACCTCTGCAAATTCAGGGCATGATCTGCCACCACCGGGTCGAGAACATTTCAGAGCCGCTGCAGCATTGGCAAATCGCACTGAGTCTTTCTCGCTATTTCCACATCCCAGCCAGTAAGTAAAAGCTCCATGCCATACATCGCCAGCGCCAAGTGTATCAAGGACCTCTACGTTTGCGGCGGGCTGATGAAGAAATTCACCACTGCTTAACAAATAAACGCCGTTTTTTCCGTCAGTCATTGCAAGCCATACGGGATAAGTCTTTGCGACCTTGCGCAACGCTGCTTCTATATCGGAGACACTGTGGAGGCTACCTGCCAATGACTCAAGGCCCTGCCTTGAAAAAGCAATATGCGACGCAAGCGCCATCGCCTCAGGGTTGCAGGGTGCTTCGGCATCGAGAACACCAGGGATATTCTTATCCCGCGCTAGTTTCATCGCTGCAATCGTACCGCCGGTCCAACGGGTATCTGCCAGTACTGCAGACGGATCAGCGGCACAGATTGCACTAGTATCTTCTGGAAGATCACAACCCCGATAGTTCACGATCTGACGCTCGCCATGCGTATCAAGCAACACCGAAGAAAACGATGACCTCGCAGATTCGGCAGCTACTAGCAATGAGCAATCTACCGAATTTTGCTTAAGTTCTTCGACAATAATTTTGCCGAT
>CAYPDN010000181.1:0-4057 GCA_964409445.1 uncultured Granulosicoccaceae bacterium | reverse complement strand
GTGTGACCGCGGCCGCACTTCGTCAAAGCCTCTCGTCGGTCACTCAAGTGATCGAGCCATCCTGGCGATATCTTCTCATATAGCACGACAAATGATGCCAGAAACCATGTTCCAAAATTCACCGAGTCGGGCTCGAACAGCGCTGTTTCTGCTTGGCCTCATTGTGCCTCAAAGCCCACTCCTGTTTGGCGTAGCAGAAGCTGCCCCAAATACAGAAAAAAAATGTCTGTACGTTTCATCGTACGACCAGGGTGACGAATGGTCCGACGCGATAGAAACAAGCATTCGCTCCACCCTCAAAGGTCACTGTGAGCTGCAATCTGTGGACATGGATACCCACCCAAATCAATCTCCTGAAGTTATTTTTGCGTCCACCAATCGGATTATAAAAAAAATTGAAAACTGGCAGCCCGATGTGGTGATTAGCCTGGACGACCCGGTGGCGAAACACCTGATTACACCTCACTACCGAGACGACAAAATTCCTTTCGTTTTTTGCGGCGTAAACTGGACCGTAGAAGAATATGGATTTCCCTACAGCAACGTCACCGGTATGGTAGAAGTAGCGCCAGTTAAAAGCATGTTGCAGGAAGCATTTGAACTATCCGGACAGGGTCGCCGTGCAGTTTTTATAGGTTCAAACTCAGTCGCTGAGAAAAAGAACTTCAACCGAATCCGAACCATTGCCGATGAGCTCAACATTCAAATTGATGCGACATACGCATCTAATTTCGCACAATGGAAAAGAACCCTTAAGGAATCATCCAACTACGATTTTGCAATAATCGGCAGCAATGCGGATATAAAAAACTGGGACAATGATGAGGCCGCCAGCGCAGCTCTCGAACTGACTACCAAACTCACTGTTACAAATAACAAATGGATGATGCCATACGCAACCTTCGGGTTTACCAAACTTGCCAGTGAACAGGGCAACTGGGCGGCGTCCGTTGCGATTAAAATTCTTAATGGTACGAACCCGGCGGAGATACCCATCGCATCAAACAAAAAATGGGATCTCTGGGTCAATGAAGCAGTTCTGGATAAACTGCAGCTACTCCTGACTCCGCGCCTTATCCGAAAAGCAAAACGACTCCACATCGCATCAATCGACGAGTAACACGATTCTGTAAAACTTTGGAACTGTTGCTCGGGATCGTTAAAGTTTTGTCCAAATCAGTCGAAAGTCTTATTAGTGGAGAACTAACTTCACACAGCCTTATGGAATACTCCAGTAGTTAAGCGCTTGCATCCTTGCGAATATCGCAGTAACGGAGATTTACCATAGCATGAACACCGACAATGGCAGAACCAACGGGATGTTGACTCGTCGTTTCAAATTTACAGCGCTCTCTGGTGCTGCTGTTATCTTTGTCGTCTTTACACTTGCGGCTCTATGGTTCGCACTCGCCAGCGAAACCAGAGCATTCCATGGTCAGACGCTGCGTACCACACAACAGATAAACGAAAAAGTAACCAGTGCTATCGGCACGCTATACTCGATGGGTGCTGCACACCAGGCATCTCCAACCGGCTTCGAGCGAACCCAATTCGAATTGTTTGCAGCCAACCTGGTAACAAATCAGGCAGCAATCACCGCCACTGGCAGATTTAAGGCGCTCCCGAACGAAGACCTTGAGGTGTTCAAAGCAGAGCTTCAAACACACGGGTTGCTGGATTTTCAACCAAAGGCAATCCAGGCTAATGGATACTTGTCACCGCTGGACACAAAATCTCAATACGATGTGTTGATCGAATTTTTCCCGCAAGACCCGGTTTCAGCTCAATTTGTGGGTCTTGATTTCAGTGAGATCGACAACACTCAGAGCGCAATAGCTAAAAGTGTAGAACGCAACGCACCAGTTCCGACAGAGTTGCCACGCAGTTGGTTTACCACAGGTCAGTTAAACGTTTTCGCTTCTACCTACTTCGGTCACTACGTGCCCGAGACGGCTGAAGATCGCATTTTACAAACCGATGGCGGCTACTTCATCACCCTGGATCTAGACGAAATAGTCAGCCAAGCCACTGGCAACGAGTATCCACTCAGCGTAGGCATATCAATCAGTTCAGTTAAGTCTGCCTATCTGGTTGATCAGCGCACCCGCACAGAAGAGGACAGAATTGCCACCGGCATTTTCGCGTCAACGTCTATATATCACAGCACGGCAGTTGGAGCAGAAATCGCAACGATCAACTACCGGACTCCAGCTGGTGTCACCCGATCCCAGTTAATATCTGCACTGGTGACGGGTCTTGCAGCATTGTTTTTATTCCTGGTGGCCACCGCTATTATTCTTGCCTACCGAATGGGTCGTGCGCAAAATATCGCCAGCGAAAAAGCGCTTGCGCAAGAAAGAGAGCGCGCTCTTGTTACACTAAACTCGCTTCAGGATGCTGTGATAACTACAGATTCCGAAGACAACATTGACTACCTGAATCCTGCCATGCTCAATGTTCTGGACGCCAGCAGAACAGCACTAATCGGTCAACCGGCACAGTCGGTACTGAACGAGTACTTCAGCGACGAACAAGGCAAAGATACCGCTTACGACAACAACAAGCGGAACAGCGCATTGCGCAGTACACTCAAGCGATTAAAAACCAGTGACGCCAATTCTGATGAGAGCGATTCTGCTGCATCCGGGCCTTTAGTGTTCGATTGCCATTCGTCCGCAATTATTGATGCCAGTCAGGATAAAATCGGTGCTGTTTTCACCATGCGTGATGTAAGCAAAGAACACGCTCTGACTACTGAACTGGCCTATCAGGCAACCCATGACGCACTAACCGGCCTGGCTAATCGCCGGAAATTCGAAACCATACTTACCAACTTACTGCGCGACGAAAACCCGGGGGACAACGGCTGCAATGTAGTTGGCTATATCGACCTCGATCAGTTCAAACTGGTCAATGACACAGTAGGCCATGCAGCAGGAGATGAGCTTTTAAAGAAGGTCGCTAAAGATCTCCAGGAAATAGCGCCTGATGATATTGAAATCGCACGCCTCGGTGGAGATGAGTTCGGCTTCTTAAGCACTACTTGTTATGAGAATGGCACCGAAGAAGTAGCACAGCTTTTTCACGAGTTTTTTCAATCCTATTTTTATAAGACTAATGATAACGTCTTTTCGATTCGAGCCAGCATCGGCCTGACTACGCTTAAGCCTTATCACATAGCCATCAAGGATGTACTGAGTGAAGTGGATATCGCCTGCTATACCGCTAAAGACGCGGGCAGAAACGGATATGTAATTTTCGATTCCGAAGATGATGAAACAAAAAAACGGCAAGGTGAAATGTTGTACCTGCCAATGTTGCAATCTGCATTGAAAGACAATCGCTTTGTTATCTACACACAGCCTATCGTCTCTACCAACAGCGAGGAAGCAGCAACACATCACTACGAATGCCTGCTGAGACTTATCGATGAGGACGGTAGCATTATCACACCGTTCAAATTTATCGTTGCTGCCGAACGCTACGATTTAATCAGAGACATTGATCGCTGGGTGCTGGAAAACGTATTTTTACAAATTGCCAAATTCAAAGGCTCTGATCTGGAGGACGCCAGATTTAGTATCAACTTATCAGGACAAAGTGCCGTAGACCCATCAATGCCGGACTTCATTGATGCAATGCTTACGGACTACCATATTAACGCGTCAAACATATGTTTTGAACTCACCGAAACTGCTGTGATAAGTAATTTTAGTCAGGCGCAAAAACTGATCGCATTTTTACGAAACAGAGGCTGCACTATTGCGCTGGACGACTTCGGTGCCGGCGCAAGCTCCTTTGGCTACCTGAAAAATCTGGAAGTTGACTACCTAAAAATCGATGGCCAGTTTGTCAGAGAGATTACTTCCAATATTGTGGATTTAGAAATGGTGCGCTCGATGAACAATGTCGGCCGTGTACTTGGCATTAAAACCATCGCTGAATTCGTTGAAAGTCAGGATATTTTGGATGCGCTGGGTACGATCAATGTAGACTATGCGCAGGGCTACCATATTGGCAAACCGACGCCGATGGCAGATCTGTTGAATGATGACTC
>CAYPDN010000180.1:5576-7958 GCA_964409445.1 uncultured Granulosicoccaceae bacterium | reverse complement strand
GCTTATTTACGACCTGCGCTGAAACGATCTAATGTGACTTTAAAGAAGTGTTTTGTCACCCGTGTGATTTTTGAGGGCAAAAAAGCTTGTGGTGTAGAGATCGATCAGGGGGGAAAAATATCAACGCTCTATGCGGGTAAAGAAGTAATTTTAGCCGCGTCTTCTATAAAGTCGCCACACTTATTGATGCTGTCTGGAATAGGTGACGGTGAAGAGCTTGTTAAGCATGGCATAGACGTAGTTGCTAATTTGCCTGGTGTTGGAAAGAACCTGCAGGATCATCTGGAGTTTTATTTCCAGGTCAGCTGCAGGCAACCTATTACTCTGTATTCAAAGCTTAATCTCTTTTCCAAAGCAAAGATTGGTGCGCAGTGGCTGATGTTTAAGTCAGGGCTCGGAGCCAGTAACCATTTCGAATCGGCAGCTTTTATTCGCAGTTCAGCCGGTGTGCCGTACCCGGATATTCAATACCATTTTTTGCCTGTCGCGATTCGCTACGATGGTAAATCAGCGGCAAAGGCGCACGGGTTTCAGATGCACGTCGGGCCGATGCGATCAGACTCCAGAGGCTCGGTTAGTCTGGCGTCTGCCACACCACGGGACAAACCTGAAATTTTGTTTAATTATATGTCTGTCGATAAAGACTGGAGTGACTTTAGAAAGTGTGTTCACCTGACACGTGAGCTACTGCAGCAGGAAGCTTTTAAACCTTTTGCAGGTTCCGAGATACAGCCGGGTGACGACTGTCAGAGTGACCAGCAGATAGATGAGTTTATCAGGCAGCATGTGGAGAGTGCCTATCACCCGTGTGGTACCTGCCGAATGGGTGATCCATCTGATCCGATGACAGTGGTTGATCCACAGTGCCGGGTGGTCGGCGTTGATGGACTGCGTGTCGTAGACTGTTCCGTTTTTCCACGCATCACCAACGGCAATCTCAACGCGCCGACCATTGTCACCGCAGAGAAAGCCAGTGATGCGATTTTGGGCAAGCAGCCGCTTGGCGCGTCAGATCAGGTACCATGGCAGCATCCGGACTGGCAGAACTCACAGCGTTAGTGTGAGGTTTTTGTTCTTATGCAGAAGCGGGATTTGCCCGATTTTTCAAGACAATAATTCCATAAGGCAGAAGCGCCAAAAGTGATACGGCCCACTTCACCATAAGGTCGCCAACTGCCCAGCCGTACCAACTTGCACCGGTAGCGACAAAAGCTAAAAAGAAAAACAACCAGGTGTCCAGAATATTACTTAGTACGGAGGATGTGAAAGGCGCAATCCACCAATCTTTGTTGCGGAGCTTATTAAAAATACTGACATCCACCAGTTGCGCTGTTAAAAATGCCACACCTGAGGCAACGGCAATACGCGGATCGGCGAATACCAGCGATGCCACAACACCAATTCCAAAGCCTGCGAAAACCACTTTGCGAGCACTTGAGGCACCGTGGAAGCGATTGGTCAGATCAGTAATTAAAAATGCAAAAGGGAATGTGAATGCTCCCCAGGTCCAAAGGTCATTGATAGGAACTTTGACCAAAATATTGGATGCGACGATGACAACGGCCATCGCAAGTATAGGTAGCCAGAGGGGTTGCAAGGACTTCATGAGGTACTCAAGTTAATTGTGCGAGCCGAATGTTACCCAACTTTACGGAAACTTGCTCAGGAATACACAGGAAGTCTGGAAAGAATGCTGCATTCGCCGTCAGATTATTACTGCAATACTGTGCTACTTCGATAACTGGTTATCTGGTTGTATACTTCGCGATTGCTCCGGCTCACGATTGTGCGGGCTGCGAAGGATGGCTGCCAGTCGACTACCGTACCAATACCTCGGCGGATTCCGCGGCCATTGCCGCAGCTTTGGGCTTTTTGTCTGGCAATTCACGAAAATTCAGTAGTTTACGGTAACCATTTGTGAAAAATCGGCCTGGCGGCTTGCTCAGTCGGCTGCTGGCAGAGAAACTAGCTGCTTTAAGTAAAATTTTAATTTCTATACGGATTCGGGAGTTTATTGATGGGCCTTATTAACGACGCACGCTTTTATCTGATGATCGCGCTGGCGGCTTTGTTTCTGATTGTCGTTGCGATGTGCAGCAGCACACAGCATGGGGGGACGGATGCTCACATGACTTCAGGCGTGACCAATAGTAGCACTGCCAGTGCTGACGCCGCTTCCGATGATGGTGAGACCATGATGGAAGAAAATGCCGATCAGGATGCGAACGCTGAAGCTGATGATGCGGAAAATAAAATGGAAGAAACTGTCGAAGCGGAAACTGCTACAGATACCCAGGCGCTTGTAGCAACAGATACGGCCACCAGCACTGAAGACATGCAAGCTGCGAATACGACAGAGGAAGCAGCCACCGAGGAAGCTAC
>CAYPDN010000180.1:0-5476 GCA_964409445.1 uncultured Granulosicoccaceae bacterium | reverse complement strand
AGAAGCTACTGAAGACGCGGCAACCACCGAGGAAGCAACTGAAGAAGCAGCAACCGAAGATGCGGCTGCTGCAGACAGTACAGAGAATGCAGACACTGACGCAGCTTCATCAGAGTCGACTACAGAAAATGTAGCTATGAGTGCAGAGGTAGAAGCTTTTGAATTATCAGAGCTTGCAAGCACTGGTGAAATGCTTCCGGACTTTGGCACTGACCTCGGTAATCTCAAAAGCGATATGGGGCGTTTTAGCGGTCGTGTAGATGAGGCAACTGGTTTGTTCGAGCAGGTCAAAGAGATGATTTCTAAATAACCTGAGCAACTTGTGATGCGCACCCGCTGGTGCATCTTATAGATATGACGCAAATAGCGCCCGCATTGGGCGCTATTTTTGATTCCGGCTCTTTGTTTCTGTGTCGGTTTATCTCTCTAATAGTGTTGACAGCGTTTACGTTTGTGTGCAGTGATAGATGGGAGTTTGGCGTTAGAGCGGGGGAATATGAACAACGCAACCGGCAGGTCATCGCAGGCTGAAAACATCACCATGTCTGGCGGCGGTGTCTATTCACTGGCAACAGCCGGCGCGAAAGATGTAATCGATCATGCGACTCCACGGGTACTGGAGGCGCTGGAAAGTATTGATATACCTGAGTCTCACTGGTCATTCTCTGATATGGGTTGTGCCGACGGTGGAACATCACTCGACTTATGGCGCAGCGTTGCGAGCCTGACTCGCAAACGTTCAGAGGCTGATATTCAAATTACCTATGCTGATCAGCCGCGCAATGATTTTAATGCGCTAGTGCAGATACTGCATGGTCTGACAAATTTCAATACCTACCGTCGGGAACAGAAAAACGTACATGTGCTCGCATCAGGTTCCTCGTTTTATGAGCCTATTGTACCGATCGGGACATTGGATCTTGGGTTCTCGGCAACGGCGATGCATTGGTTGAGTCGCAAGCCTTGTGACATACCGGATCACGTGCATATGGTTGGAGCCGGTGGTGAAGTTTTAAGCAAATTTCAACAGCAGGCACGCGATGACTGGGAAACCATTTTATTACACCGGGCGCGGGAATTAAAACCTGGTGGCAAGCTGGTGCTGGCCAATTTTTGTCGTGATGAAAACGGCTATTACCTCGGTAACACCGGTGGTGAAAACATGTTTGATAATTTTAATAATCTTTGGTGTGAGCTGCGAGACGGTGGCGCTATTTCACAGCAGGAGTATGCCGCCATGACATTGCCGCAGTACTACAATAGCGTTGAAGAGTTCTCAGCACCTTTTGAAAACAAGAGCAGTGCAGTGGTGCAGGCCGGATTAACCCTTGACTCTATTGAAACCGGTATTATTCGCTGCCCCTATAAGAGAGATTTCGAGCAACATGGAGATGCAAAAAAGTTTGCCGCGGAGTTTATTCCAACCATCAGAAGCTGGAATGAGAGCATCTATTTCGGTGGATTGTCAGATCAGCGTTCCATTGATGAGCGCAAAGAAATAATTCAGAACTTCTATCAGGCGTATGAAGCAAGAGTGGCGCAAATGCCGGACCATCATGCGATGGACTATGTTCACGCGTATATCACTATCTCTAAAAATTAACTCAATACAATTTGTATGTGCTTTACCGTCAATTGTGCGTTTTAATTTTCTGTTAACGCTGCCTGTACACTAAAACAGTCGCAGTATCGGTAGCATGGCTGTTATTGGCGTTATCGTGGTTTAGCAGGTCGTTTGGCTTGTCATATATTTTTCGAACATTGGCAGTTGGCGGGCTTATCTGTCCGTTTTCAACCATTGCATTCAGTATGCGTGAAAAGCCTTGTTCCTCGTAGTAGACGGAATTAACACCGATGCAGTAAAGCGTGTCTGATCTGCCGAGCCGCAGAATTTCCGGCAATAAGTGAGGTCCCAGGTGACCAAAGGTAAATGTGCCAGCAGAAACTATGCAACCATAGTTTGTCGGCAAAGCGCTTGTAGTCTCTGTGAGGTCTGCCTGAAGTAAATCGCGATAAAGATTTTTTGACCTTGCCTTGTCAAGCATTTCTGTTGAGATGTCTATACCGTCAATCTCAATTTCTATTGTTGGGTTCATTGTTGGATCGACAGACTTGAGAGCTTCTGCTACCAATCCTGTTCCGCAACCTATGTCTGCTACGGGTGTATCGCCTATTCCTGCGTATTGCTTATAAATCGCAGCAAGCATAGCTGGGTAGATATAGCCCATTCGATCAGCATAATCGCGATCATACAGATCGGCGAATTCCCGATAGTAGTCAATGCTGTCGCTTGCAGTGCGAAGTGCGTATGCACCTTCCAACAGACGGGTAGCGTCATCGATTGATTTGTTTGTCATATTGGTAACCCTGTTGTACGCCAGAATACCATGTGATTGAATACAATCTGAAAAGCTAAGGAAACAGATATGGCTGATCGTCGAAAATTTCTTAAAGCAACCGCGGGTTTAACGGCGTTGACTCCGGTCGCCAAAGGTCTGGCTGATACGTCAGAGTTAAACAAGCCTGAAATCCAGCGACATGTGACGCTTGGTAAAACCGGTCTCAAAATATCCGAAATCGGATTCGGTTCATCGGGTCTGCAAAATGAATCACTGGTGAGCTATGCACTTGAGCGTGGCGTCACTTACTTCGATACTGCAGAAAGCTACCGGTTTGGCTGGTCGGAAGAAGCAATGGGTAAGGGCCTGAAAGGCCAGCGGGATAAAATAATTCTTGCCTCAAAAACCAAAGCGCAGGCCAGTTCTACTGAATCAGATATGATGCAGGCGCTCGAGGGTAGTCTCAAACGGCTGCAGACTGACTACGTCGATATCTATTTTAATCACGCGGTTAACCGTGTTGACCGTATGCAGAATGATGAGTGGGCAAACTTCACCGAGAAAGCCGTACGGCAGGGGAAAATCCGTTTTCGGGGTATGTCTGGTCACGGTAGTCGATTGGCCAGGTGTCTCGATTATTCTATTGATAACGATCTGGTTGATGTGATTCTTTGTGCTTATAACTTTGGTGAAGATCCGGATCTGATCGCCAGATTGAAAAACAAATTTCACTTTGCTGCCGAGCAGTCAGACTTGCCACCTGTGCTTGATAAAGCTCATGAAAAAAATATTGGTGTGATTGCGATGAAGACGTTGCTTGGAGCACGTCTCAACGATATGCGCAAGTTCGAAGCACCCGGCAGAACCTATGCACAGGCAGCACTGCGCTGGGTGTTGTCCAGCCCGCGGGTGGATGCTGCAATCATCTCAATGAACAGCATGCCTGAAATAGATGAATACATTGGTGCATCAGTGCTTGAAGATGAAGTCGTCGGTGATGCTGGCTTGCTCGGTCGTTATGTCGCAATGCAATCCGGCAAGTACTGTCATCACGGCTGTGACAAATGTGAGGGCGCATGTCCGCATGGAGTTGAGATTGCCGAGGTACTGCGCACCCGAATGTATGACGTCGATTACGGTAACAAGGCGCTCGCCATTGAAGACTATGCTCGATTGCGCGTTGACGGAACCGTTGATGCGGCCTCGGCCTGTCTCACCTGTGACAACAATGTTTGTGCTGGTGCCTGTCCGTATGGTGTGCCAATTCCCGAGTTCACTCTCGATGCCGCCAGACGTCTGGGCTGATTCGCGGTGAGAGTTTTTATCGCGCATTGGCTGATTTTTCTTGCAGCCTGGACGCTGGTGATCAAGTTTATTTTCCCTTGGGTGTTTGATGCAGCATACGGTCATCCACCGGGTACGCATTTGTACTGGGATTTCTGGTGGGTGATACATCTGTGGCTGGCGTGGGCTCTGTACCGACAACCAGCATACCTGTGGTGGTTCGCTATTGTTGTATCGGTGGTAGAAATTGCAATTATCGTGACCAAGTTTGTGCTGTTTTTTCAATCACCCGACTGGAATCTCTGGCAGACAAACTGGTTTATTAATAAGGTATTTGTGCTTGCCTGTTTCTCGGTGCTGTTGCTCTGGTGTCTGCTTTGTCGCGACAGGTTTAAAGATGCTGTTGTAAATCCGCCAATTGATCAGATTCCACAAGCGTGAGTGGTTTTAGTGGCACTTGTCGGATAACAAAATTGATTTAAAAATGTCTTTATATTTACAGCACAGTTGTCGCTTGAGATTGACATTAATTTAGCCGTTTCGGCCCTTAAAAAAAACTTACTTCCTTTCTAATGCCAAGGCGTTGGTATAGAGCGGGCCAGTGCGCGCTCAGGATTGTTTACTTTATCATGTGTTGGCATTGGCTGGTGTATTCAGTGAAAATACAGATACGGTTTAAACTATAAAAATACCAGTACTGGCCGTGTGATTTCAGGCAATTGGCTAAGTTTTCGGGGTTAACAAATAATGTACTTCACTCAAGCAATGCGAAACGCATGGCGCTCTGCTGTGCCAGCGTGCACAACGAGCTTCTTCCCTAAGATGGCAATCCTGGCTAAAGCTCTGATTGCACCTTTGATCCTTTCAACCTTTTCTATGGCTATCGTAGCACCGGCTCATGCAATGCCAGCTTGTGTTTCAGCAGCATCTGACAATGATGGTGATGGCTTTGGCTGGGAAAACAACAATACCTGTATTGTGACTTTTGCAGCTGGATCCAACAGCTCTACCCCAATCTGTTCTGCTCAGGTGACTGACACTGACAGAGACGGCTGGGGCTATGAAAATAATCGTTCCTGTGTCATCAATACACAACCGTCACAAACTGCCCAGCAAACGAATCAGAATGGCAGGCCGATTTGCAGCTCGGCTGTATCCGACAGTAACAACGACGGCTGGGGATATGAAAACGGCCAGAGCTGTGTTGTGTCTGCGTCGTCTGGTAACAACGCCTCTTCTGATGGTACTGCCTCTTCTGTAAGTACACCAGGTGTTGCACCTCCACCTGTGGCTGCTGCAGTCCCAGGCTTTAGTGGCGGCCATCCTATTTGCCTGACAGACGCAAGTGATGTTCGCAACAATGGCTTCGGCTACGAAAACAGACGAACTTGCAAGGTCGTGCAGGGCACCACGGCAACTCGCAGTCAGCCGTTGCTGAACCAGCGCTCCTGCGTACCGTGGCTTGAGATCGGTTATGGAAATTATCGCCTGCAAAACAACACCTGGAACTCCAGTGCCGTTTATTTCAACAACTGGTCGCAGTGTATTGAACTGACGGGTAACTCCAGCAACTACGTGGCAAAGTGGGACTACAACTGGCTGCCCAGAAATAACGGCGATGAGTTTGCGGTGAAGTCTTACCCGCAGGTGTACTACGGTAGAAAAACCCAATACAACGTCTCCGGTACGGTAGCAGAGACCGGTCTTCCCGCCAGAACTAACACCATGCCGCAATTCTGGGTTGAGTATGATTACTCAGAGACCGGTATTGTCGAGCGCAATGTTGCATTCGAGTCTTTCTTCCACACCAGCTGTGATGCAGAAGAGCACAACAAGCAATATGAAATGATGGT
>CAYPDN010000179.1:0-8033 GCA_964409445.1 uncultured Granulosicoccaceae bacterium | reverse complement strand
ACTTACTCAATGCGCATGCCGCCGAAGAACTTGGCCTTGTGACCTTTATCTACGATGACATCGACTGGTTTGATGAAATACGTGTATTTCTTGAAGAACGCGCAAGCTTCTCACCAGACGCCATGACCGGCATGGAAGCTAACCTGCGCTTTGCAGGTCCTGAAACCATGGAGACCAGAATTTTTGGTCGCCTCACGGCGTGGCAAAACTGGATATTTCAACGCCCGAACGCGGTTGGCGAGGACGGTGCGCTACAAAGATATGGCACCGGTAAGCGCGCTGAATTTGATAAGAACCGTGTCTGACAAAAAACAACCATGGCCACACCAAGTCAATACAACAAAGCTCAAGGACAAACCTGATGACCCAATCACTGGATGTCAGCTATGACACCCGCATACCCAACAACGTCGATCTTTCCAACGACAAGCGAGTTCTTAAAGCACTGGAAAAATGGCACCCGGGGTATATCGAGTGGTGGAGCAATTTAATTCCACAAAAATTTCAGGACAGTCTGGTATACCTGCGAACAGCGGTCAGTGTAGATCCAAAAGGCTGGGCAAAATTCGACTATGTGAAAATGCCCGAGTATCGATGGGGTATCTTGCTGGCACCCGCAGTCGATGAACGCAAGGTTGCCTGTGGAGAGCACACTGGTGAACCTGCATGGCAGGAAGTACCGGGTGAATACCGCTCAATGCTGCGGCGGCTTATCGTAATTCAGGGAGACACAGAACCCGCCTCTATTGAACAACAAAGATTCCTTGGCCACACTGCCCCGTCACTCTATGACCTGCGCAACCTCTTTCAGGTCAACGTTGAAGAAGGCAGACACCTGTGGGCTATGGTGTATTTGCTGCATAAATACTTCGGTGCAGATGGTCGAGAAGAGGCTAATGATCTGCTGGTCAGATCCTCAGGCTCAGAGGAGGCTCCAAGAATGCTGGGTGCATTTAATGAAGAGACTCCGGATTGGTTATCGTTCTTCATGTTCACCTACTTCACCGACCGTGACGGCAAGATGCAGCTTGAAAGTCTGGCTCAATCCGGCTTTGATCCTTTGTCTCGCACTTGCCGTTTTATGATTACCGAAGAAGCTCACCATATGTTCGTTGGCGAGTCCGGCGTTAGCAGAGTCGTACAACGTACCTGCGAAGCCATGCAAGCTGCAGGCATTGATGACCCGCATGACATTGAAAAAATCCGTAACCTCGGGGTAGTAGACCTGCCCACAATCCAGAAAAAACTTAATCTGCACTACAGCTTGTCACTTGATCTGTTTGGACAGGAAGTCTCAACCAATGCAGCTAATGCTTTTAACTCAGGCATTAAAGGGCGATTTATGGAACACCGCATTGAAGATGATCATCGACTAAGCGATGCAACTTACCCGGTCGCACGCTACACCGATGAAGGAATACAACTTGAAGACGTCCCGGCTCTAACAGCGATCAACATGAGATTACGCGATGACTATACACGGGATGCATCTGGTGGCATCAGTCGCTGGAACAAAGTGATTTCCAAATCGGGAATCGACTTTGAGCTGTCGTTACCCCACGAGGGATTTCACCGACAAATCGGTGTGTTTGCAGGTAAACCCATAAACCCCGAAGGCAAAATCATCACGCAAGCTGAATTTGATAAGGATAAGTTCGACTGGCTGCCCACTGTCGCCGATGGTGATTTCATTCAGTCATTGATGGTGCCTGTCACAGAAGCCGGCAAATACGCGAGCTGGATAGCACCGCCCAGAGTTGGCATTGACAATCAGCCCGGTGAGTTTGAGTACGTCAAACTGCACATGGCGTGATCACGTGTAAACGTAAATTCAGGAAGCATTGATGATCGCACCACTAAAACAGCATTTGATAGATCCTGAAATTTGCATCAGGTGCTACACCTGCGAAAACACCTGTCCGATAGAAGCCATAACTCATGACGACAATAACGTAGTAGTGGATGCAGAAAAATGCAATCACTGCATGGATTGCATTCCCGTCTGCCCGACAGGCTCAATCGATAACTGGCGTGTAGTTACCACGCCATTCACACTGGACGAGCAACTGGAATGGGAAGAGCTGCCGGAACAGGATGATATTAAAACGGAAACATCAGACACCAGCATAGAAGCTATTGATGAATCAGTAGCAGCACTACTGGCAGAAGCCCATGCCGGCGCAGGTGGCAAAGCGTGCGCTCCAAAGTCTGCCAGCAAACCAAATATAAATCTCTACACCGCTATAAAACCTGCAACTGCAGTTTTGAAGGGTAACTTCAAACTAACCAGTGACGGTGAAGATAGTGATGTCCGGCATATCATTCTCGATCTGGGATCACAATCTTTCCCGGTACTTGAAGGCCAGAGTATCGGTGTTATCACACCCGGCACCGATGCTAACGGCAAACCACATTTACCCAGACTTTATTCGATATCAAGCCCGCGCGATGGCGAAAGAGCAAACTACAACAACTTATCTCTAACGGTTAAACGTGAAAGCGACGGGCTCTGTTCAGGCTATTTGTGTGATCTTGAAAAGGGTGCCGAAGTAACCATCACGGGACCATTCGGATCAACATTTCTGATGCCAAACGATGCAAAAGCGAAACTCCTGATGATTTGCACCGGTACCGGGTCTGCACCCTTCCGCGCTTTTACCATGCAACGCGAACGCAGCAACAATAGACCTGAATCTCCCATGTTACTTTTCTTCGGCGCAAGAACACCTGAATCACTTCCCTACTTTGGACCCTTGAAAAAAGTGCCTGATGATCTACTGCAAAAACACCTGGTGTACAGCCGCGAAGAAGGCAAACCAAAACGCTACGTTCAGGACGAACTACTCGACAATCAGAAAACAATTGCACAATTTCTCAAGGATCCGAATGCACACATCTATATCTGTGGCTTAAAAGCCATGGAAGATGGTGTTGAAAACGCACTATCGGAAATCGCCAGGAGCGCAGACCTGGACTGGTCAGGTCATCGTGATGCAATGCGTGAAGATGGTCGATACCACGTCGAAACCTATTAGTGAATACGCCAGACATAATGAAAACACCAAACTTAACGAATGGCCGCTTCTCACACAAAATCAAAGTACGTTGGGCTGACTGCGACCCTGCAAACATTGCATACACTGGCACCCTTGCGAATTTCTCACTGGAGGCAATAGATGCATGGTGGGAAAAACACACTGGCAGCGACTGGTATGAAATGAACATTGAAAAGAATATTGGGCTGCCATTTGTTCATATGAGTATAGATTTTATGCATCCGGTAACTCCAAAACATTTGCTCGAGTGCCAGGTTAAATTGATTAAACTCGGCACCAACTCTATCCGCTTTGCAGTCGTTGGGTTTCAAAAAAATACTGTATGCTTCACCGGTGAATTCGTTGAAGCATTGGTGGATTCAAAAGCCCATAAAAAAACACCTATGCCAAATGATTTACGTGAGCTTTTAACCAGCTTACTCGAAGATGAAAGCGATGGGTGAACAGGCACAGCAGCTGGAGCTTGATTCATTTATTAAGCTTGTCGGCAGCCATGTACATCAGGCACGTAAAAAACAACGTATGTCACGACGCGTTTTGTCAGAGAAATCTGGCGTGTCACAACGCACAATAGTATTGCTGGAATCCGGCGTTGGCAATATTTCCATTGCACTTCTTTTTAGACTATCAAGCGCACTCGATCAGTCCGTACAAAGTTTCATGCTACCGGCTACAGAAAAGCAAGATGCAAAAGAGCATTCGCAAGCCATACAGATTGCCAATCAATACCTCAATACAACTAAGATAAATCAGCAAAAAATCAAAAATATACTGAACGTTGAAACAAATCGCGATACAAAACAAAAGAGGATTTGCCTTATCGGACTGCGCGGAGCAGGTAAATCAACGCTGGGAGAAAAACTGAGTCTCAAAATCGGCACTCGTTTCGTTGAGCTAAACGATGAAATTGAAACCCTGAGCGGCTTGTCAGTTCAGGAACTGATGGATTTATATGGTCCGGAAGGTTATCGAAAACTGGAACAAGAGGCGCTTGTACAAATTGCAGAGCAAAATGATGAAATTATCATTGCTGCCGCAGGTGGTATCGTCAATGAAGAAGAAACCTACAGCTACCTGCTAAAACACTTTCACACCATTTGGCTCAAAGCCACACCTGAAGAACACATTAGCCGGGTAAGAGCACAGGGAGATGAAAGGCCCATGGCAGGTAATCCTGAGGCAATGACCGTTCTGAGAACTATCCTGACCAGCCGCGAAGCAAACTATCAATTGGCCGATTACACCATAGACACTAGCGGGCAATCAGTTAAAAACAGCACTGATGAGATAGTAAAAGTATCTCATCAGCTGCTGCCTAAATAATATGTAGCTTTTTATTTTTTAGTAAAAATACGGTGACAGCGATAAAGATCTATTGGTTGTTTATCACACTTAAAATCAGTGCCGTTATCCACCGGCACCTACCATACTAAAAGGCAGAGTAAGGGACAAAGTGCTACCGGACGCGGCAGCGCCCCCAACCAATGCAGCGTCAATAAAGAGAACATCGGCATCATTCACGAATACAAGAGCATCGTTAACTTCACCAATCAGGAAGCCAGAATCGTCACCAGGCTCATCAAGCGTATTGCTTCCCGCCAGGAGTGTAAGACTGAGGCGATTCGCAGCAAGACCATCGGTAGTTGTTTCAGTACCCTGATCGATATAGGTGCCCGATATAGTAGTGGTGCTCGTCGTACGGCCAGCTTCCTCCGTTCCCACCATCTGAGTAGTGCAGCTCTCATCCACGAAGCTTGCTATGACATATTCCCACTCTGTCGCATCAAACTGGACGCTATAAATTGCGTAGATATCACTATCTGGCAGAGCACCAAAAGGCACACAGTCCGTAGCCCACTCACCGACAAATGCTGAGGTCTCTGCTGTTGTCATTTCAGGGACAACGGTCTCATCATCATCGCTATCGCAGGCCGCAACAGTAAATGCGAGCAATAAGGCCGCGGAGAGTTTTACGGAATTTTTTAACATCGGATAATCCTTCGCAACCACTTTAAGTCACTACTTTTGACGGCAGCAGGCCTAAAAACATGAAATTCAACTTAAAATCCAACTAATTGTCATGACTTTAAAACTCTAATAAAGAAAAAAGATATGTTTGCGATGTCGCCAGAAACGATTCAGTTCCGCGAACACTAATCGCCACAAATATGTCAGAAAAGGAAGGCACGGGTTAAAAACTGGCATAAAAACGCAACTAAACATGTGGTCATCTGTCACACCAGATGCTGGCAGCTTTTTAAAGGTGTTAAACCCTGCATATGTGCTAGCTTACTGGCTCCAACATCAGGACAATCAAAGTGAAACACAACCCTTTAATTAGCTCCGTAATCGCAACTGCCGTATTCTCATTGGTCATCGGTTGCAGCAGCAGCGACGACGACAGCGGCAATACAGGAACGGAAGACGGAAACACAACCATAGATTGCGGCACAGCTGTCGCATCAAGTTTATCGGAAACCGAAGCTGGCGATTTGTCGGATGATATCACCGCCCCGACCGCGTTTGAAGTCGGTCCGGGAGTTAACACACTGACAGCCAGTACCGCGTCTGGTGATCTCGACTATGCTACTTTTACCATCGGCCCATGCGACACACTCACCCAGGTTACAGTTGACAACTTCACCTCAGACGCAGGTGACAACATCGCATTTATATCTTTAGCAAGCGGCAGCACATTCCCTGTTCCATTCGAAGGAGCAAACACCGACGTTTCTGCACTGCTTGGTTTCAGTCACTTTGGTACCGCAGACATCGGACAAGGCGACATACTGCAACGAGTTGGTGAAGGTGCTGGCACAATAGGGTTTACATCACCACTGCCAGCCGGTGACTACACCATGTGGATCAATCAGACAGGGGGCGAATCGGAAGCTACCCTGACGTTACAAGTGGACCGGGTAATTGAACCATAGCTGCAAGCCTTGCCATCAACTCAGCAGTATTTTGCTGGTAGCAGTAATATAGCCGTAACTAAAAACCGAACTTTTTAAGTTCGGTTTTTTTTTAAAATACCAACAATGAAAATCCGCGCAGAACCGGTAGATTAGCGCCAGCGACTTTGAATCCGTTTTAATGCTTGCGCACCTGGATTTAATTTGTCATAAGGAATCTCAGCCATAGCCTGATTACTGCTACCGAGCGTGGAGTGCATGTCGTCACTGCTTTCTTCTACGTAGAGTAAGCCGGTAACAACAGCACCTTCTGCACGATGTTTTTCCATATAGGAAATGGCAGCAATCCGGTCAGTGGGATCATAGCTGTCATCTACACGTCGAAGCCCGATGCGACTTCCATCGTGCATGGTCACCTGCCGGTATTCACCGGGCTCAACACGAGTCATTATTTCCTCACGCTGTGCCACATAGTCGGCATAAACGGTTTCTCGCATATGCTCCCGTGTATGGGCATAGCTTTTCGTTGACCCTTCGTGATCATTAAAGGTGACACACGGAGAGATAATATCCAGCAGCGCAAAACCGGAATGACTGATCGCCGCTTTTATCAATGGCACTAAATGCTCTTTATCTCCTGAAAAACTTCTACCTACAAAGGTACAGCCCAGCGAGATAGCCAACAGTGCCGGATCTATGGGCGAGTAATCATTGGCATCGCCTTTCTTTGCTTTGCTGCCCTTATCAGCGCTGGCAGAGAACTGCCCTTTAGTCAGACCATAGACGCCGTTGTTTTCCAACATATACAACATATTTACGTTACGTCTGATCGCGTGTGCAAACTGACCCAAACCAATGGAAAGTGAATCACCATCTCCTGAGACGCCAATATAATTTAATTCACGGTTTGCGGCATTAGCGCCAGTAGCAATGGACGGCATGCGACCATGTACTGAGTTAAACCCATGCGCACCACCCAGAAAGTAGGTAGGCGTTTTACTGGAACAACCGATACCAGATACTTTCGCAACTCTGTGCGGCTCTACAGAAAGCTCAAAGTAAGCCTGCATAATTGCGGAGGATACAGAATCGTGGCCACAACCCGCACATAGCGTTGACATACTGCCTTCATAATCACGCAGGGTTAAGCCAATTTCGTTTTTTGGCAGATCCGGGTGCGTGATACCCGGTTTTTTTATAAAGCTCATGAGGCCTGTGCTGCTCCATCCAGTTGTAATTCAGCATTGATGGCTTCAACAATAAAGTCGCTGCTGACCGGCATGCCATCGTACGACAGCAGCGGTACTAATCTGGCAGGATCAAGCTCCAGCTCATTGACCAGCAACTGGCGCAATTGTGCATCGCGGTTTTGCTCTACAACAAATATACGATCGTACTTTTGTATAAATTCTTTTACAGTTCTATCAAAAGGAAAGGCTTTTAACCGCATATAGTCAAAAGAAACCTTTTGTACTGCAAGTCTGTCACGGGCCTCAACAATGGCTCCATGACAACTGCCGATGGACAATACAGCCCAGTCTTTCTGTGCACCAATATCTGAACCCGGCTCTACCACAGGAGATGGCACCAGAGTGGCTGCAGTATCTGACTTGCGCCGCAATCGATCGAGTACATCTTTGTATTCATCTGACTTCTCGGTATAGCCGCCGTATTTGTTGTGGCCGGAGCCTCGAACAAAATACGCGCCGGTCGCATCGACTCCAGGCAGTGTGCGCCACGGAATAGCATCACCGTCGACATCAAGATAGCGATAAAATTTATCCATATCTCGCAAGGCCTCAGCATCATAGACTTTGCCTCGATCAGGTTGATAACTTTCGTCCCACTGAATTTCCGGAATCATCCAGTCGTTCATACCGATATCGAGATCGGACAATACAATGACTGGTGTCTGCAATCTTTCCGCAAGATCAAAGGCATTCATCGCCATCTCAAAACACTCGGACGGGTCAGATGGAAACAACAACACATGCCGGGTATCACCGTGAGATGCGTAAGCGGCAGCGGTGATATCACACTGTTGTGTACGGGTTGGCATACCGGT